>CAWUNT010000075.1:0-8550 GCA_963923405.1 uncultured bacterium
GGTAATGCGGGCAGGTCTCGACGGTGATGTCGATGCCGGCGTCCTTGGCGCGCGCGATGTCGTCCAGGGCATCGGCGGCCGAGAGATGAACGATGTGGACGCGGGCGCGGTGTTTGCGCGCGAGTTCCGTGACCATCCGGATGGCCTCGACCTCCCAGATTTGCGGGCGCGAATCGAGGTAATCACGGTAACGCCTGGTCGTCGGCAGGGTGCTGGCCCCGACACCGCCGGCGCCTTCGAGTTCGGCGTGGACGAGAAGGGGCACGCCCAGTTCAGCCAGGACCGGCATCGCGCGGTCGATGTCCGCGCGCGTGGCCATCGGGAATTCGTCGACACCCGAGTGGCAGGTGAAGGCCTTGAATCCCAATACGCCGGCGGCGACCATGGATTCGTATTCTTTCGTGTTGCCCGGGATGACGCCGCCCCAGAGTCCGTAGTCGATGTGGCAACGGCCCCTCGCGGCATGTTTTTTCGCCTCGAGTCCGGCCAGGGTCGTGGTCGGCGGGATGCTGTTGAGCGGCATGTCGATCACGGTCGTGATCCCGCCGGCAGCAGCGGCCGCGGTCGCCGTCTCGAAACCTTCCCATTCCGTCCGGCCTGGTTCGTTGATGTGGGCGTGGGCTTCGACCAGGCCCGGCATGACGACCAGGTTGCCGGCATCGATCACCTGCAGGCCGCGCACGGCGTCTTGATCGCCGTGACGTTCAATGGAGGCGACCTTGCCGTCGCGAACGACGATGGTCGCGGGTTCGCCTGATCGCGGCGCGTTGGCGCCCGTGATGACACGTTGGCTGCGCACCGCGAAGGTGTTGGATTCTGGTGGCGTCGCGTTGGTCCGGTTCAAGGATGTTTCCATTTTGATATCGCGTTTGTCTCGCGATTATTCCGTTATGCTGGCGCCCGCGTCCACCCAGCGGCCGAGGATGTCGCGTTCTTCCTGGGTGATGTTGGTCTTGTTGCCAAACGGCATCGTGTGCGATTCGACAGCGCGAAATTTGATGCGCGCGGCAAAGGCCTGCACCGTGCGCGGATCGTCGAACATCATGCCGGCCGGGGCGACCGTGAAGACATCATCGGTCGGTTTTTGCGAGTGGCACGTGGTGCAACGGTCCTGGATGATGGCCCAGACTTGCGCGAATTTCGGCGGCGGCGCGGCGCCCGCATCTTGTTGTGAATTTTGAACGGACGCATTCCGACGCGGCGCGCCGATCATGATGGCGGCGATCAGGGCGGCGGCCACGGGAATCCCGAGCCACGCCACGCGGCGCGTGCCGACGATCTGCATGTGACGGATCCCGCCGCCGACAAAGGTCATGAGCAGCAGGACAACCCAGTTGAGGGGGCCTGAGTAGGTCGACGGGAAATGATTGCTGATCATGATGAAGAGGACGGGGAGCGTCATGTAACTGTTGTGGACGCTGCGGCGTTTCGCGGCCTTGCCCAGGGCGTAATCGGGGGTCCGGCCTGCCTTGGTGGCGTCGATCATCTGTTGCTGGGCGGGCAGGATGCGGACCCAGACATTGAGGACCATGATTGTCCCGAACATGGCGCCGACATGGAGGAAGGCACCGCGACCGGTGAACAGTTGGCTGAGCCACCACGAGACGGCGGCCGTGACGGCGAGGCACAGGGCCAGCGAGATGCCGGGCTGGTCCTTGCCCAGTTTTGAGTTCCACAGCCAGTCGTAAAGGAACCAGGTCGTGATGAGGACCGCGATGCCGATGGCGGAGGCCTGGCCGTGGTTCAGCGAGGTCTTCGCGGGATCGATCAAGTAGGCGGAATCAGAAAGGTAATACACAACGGCGAGGAGGGCGATGCCGCTCAGCCAGGTGAAGGCGGCCTCCCATTTGAACCAGTGGAGCTTCTCCGGCATCGTTCCGGGGCCGATCAGGCGTTTCTCGACCTGGTAGAAGCCACCGCTGTGGCACATCCAGAGTTCGCCCTCGACCGTGTCCTTCCCGGGTTGGCCGGATTTTGGCGGTTCGAGGCTCTTGTCGAGCCACATGAAGTAAAAGGACGACCCGATCCACGAGATGCCGGCGACCAGGTGGAACCAGCGGAGCGCGAGATTTAGCCATTCGGAAATATATGAATTCATGGGTAAACCTTTGCAAAACCGGGGCTTGATGGCAATTGAAAATCCGGGGTGGATGGGTTACGAAACGGGATCTTCCTTGGATTTTGCGAGGCCCGGTTTATGGATCTGATCATCGTCGGAATCACCATGGCGATCGTGGTGGGGCTCTATTTCCAGAACAATCCCCTGAATCATGGTCCGAAATTCATGCGGGTCCGGTTCGTCAACTGGTTCGCCCTCGGGATGACCTACGCCTTCCTTTATATGGCCCGGTACAACCTGAGCGTGTCGAAGAACGCGTTGGGCGACCTGATGACGAAGCAAGAGTTCGGCTACATTTTCGGAGTCGGAACGATCGTTTACGGCCTGAGTTTCTTGCTGACGGGGCCCATGGTGGACCGCATGGGGGGGCGCAAGGGCATGCTGTTCGCGGCCATCGGGTCCAGCCTGGCGAACATCCTCATGGGCGTGGCGGTCTTTTACTACCTGCACGGCGGCCGGGCGATCAACCTGACCGTCACGATGACGATCCTTTATTCGCTGAATATGTTCTTCCAGAGCTACGGCGCGGTTTCGATCATCAAGGTCAAGGCCTACTGGTTCCATGTCCGGGAACGCGGACTGTTCGGGGCGATTTTCGGGACGTTGATCTCGTTTGGCGTTTATTTCGCGTTTGACTGGGGGCAGGCGATCGCTGACGCGGTGAAACTGAACCCGGGTGTGCAGTTGAACGCGGCGCAGCAGTTTATCCGCGCGGCTTTCGCGGTCGAGATGGGGCGGACGGACGCGTTTTGGTTCATTTTTTTCATCCCGGCGATGTTCCTGATTTTCTGGGCCCTGATCGACGCGTGGTTGCTGAAGGATTCGCCTGCGCACGCCAAGTTTGATGAGTTCGACCCGCATGATGCCTCGTCCGATGATGGCGAAGTGGATCTGGCGATGGGCGCGTTGTTGAAAAAGATCTTCACCAATCCGGTTCTTTTGACGATCGCGTGCGTGGAATTCACTTCGGGCGTCCTGCGCAACGGGATCATGCAGTGGTATTTCGTTTACGCGAAGGAAGTGCCGCAGGTCGGTGCCGAGTTTTTCCTGAAACACTGGGGCCTTTTGATCTGCATGACGGGAATCGTCGGCGGATTCACGGCGGGCCTTCTTTCCGACCGGGTGTTCCAGTCGCGTCGTGGTCCCCCCGCGGCGATCATGAGCGGGCTCATGGTCGTCTTGACGGCAATCATGGCGGTCTCGATCCCGGATCATCCCGTGGCGCTGGGACTGTGCGCGATCACGGTGATCCTGGCGGTCATCGGTGTTCACTCGATCATGTCGGGGACGGCGGCGGCTGATTTCGGCGGGCGCAAGGCGACGGCGACGGCGTCGGGCATTGTCGATGGTTGCGTTTACCTGGGCAGCGGATTGCAGTCGATCTCGCTGGGGTACCTGACCACGAAGAGCTGGGTTTACTGGCCGGTTTTCCTGGTGCCCTTCGCGGCGCTGGGCACATGGTTCGCATGGCGGATCTGGCACCAGTTGCCGGAGGCGACCAAGCGTTACCTGCGCACGGTCGAGAAGATCGAGTTGGTTGAAGTTACCGGGCCAAAGGGCAAAGTGACGGTAGCGACGAAGTCCACCATTGTGACGACGGATGAGGCATGATGCGACGTTTTCTGGTCACGTTGAGCGTGGCGAATCTGGCGGCGGGTCTTTTTGCCGGGGCGGCTCTGGCCGGTGACCGGTTCAACAAGGTTGTCGAGGCTTTTGACTCCGCGGCGCCGATGACCTGGGCCGCGCTGAATTTGGACAGCGCGTGGGCCGGTTACTGCGTGAATCCGGTGGATGAGATTGACGACGCGTTGATCGCGACGCGTTCGGCGGATGATCCGTTGTTGGGGCCGCAGGTGCGGGCCCATCTGGCCAGGACGGAAGGGTCGTCGAACTATTTCATGCGGATGGATGAAAAGTCGGCGCGTGAATACGTAGAAAAAACCGATCCGTCCCAGTGGACGCCGGGGACGTGGATCGAAGGCGAGCTTTACTTGCAGGCGCTGGACCGTTTCAAGACGATCCTGCGTGAGGCGCGGACGAGAAAACCAGGCGGTGGCGAAGATGTTTTCTTTGTGGCCGCGCGCCAGTGCCGGTCACTGGATGGCGGGAAATGCAACGGATCGGGAAACACGCCGTTCATCACGCACGAAGCCTGTTATTTTTACGCGCGCAAGTATTGAATCGCGCGCGCTGAGGCTCACGGAAGTACGACCGTATAATTCCCGCCATTGAATTCCATGATGTTGGGCGTCATCCCAGCCGTCCAGTTGACGACTGTGACGGTGCCCCGGTCGGAGACGCCGCCGAAGGTTGCCTGGCTGGCGAGGATGCCCGGCATGTATCGTCCGTTGGCGTAAATGTTTGAGATCGTCTTTTGACCGCTTTGATAGACATCCAGGGTGGCGGAACTGAAGAGACGCCAGGCCTTCTGGCCTTTTGACGGCATTTCGTCCCGTTTCGCCAGCCAATGATCGACATGAATCTTGTTGTTCATCGAGACGATCTTGATCGAACGGCACGTGTTGTCGTTGCAATTCTCGAAATCTGAATTCTCCGGGAAGGCCACCAGGTTGATCGGGGCCAATTGATCCATTCGCGCGAGGAATGACGCGCGGCTCGTGGGATCGGCCGCGTACCTTTTATGGGTTTTCTTGTTGAGCAAGAACTCGATCGTACGGGCGCCCATGAGTCCGTCCGATTCTTGCGTATGCTGGATTCCAAAAACGTGGCCCAGCTCGTGTTGGATGGTCACCAGAAGGAGCGCTCCGTCATAAAGTGACCAGGCATCCGGAACGAATCCCTTTGATTCAAGGCCGTTCGGTCCCTTGGCAGGCGCGACATGGATAAATCCGCGTCCGCGCAAGTTTTCCTCGTCATAGGATGTCCGGATCGCGATGGCCGCCGAATCATAGGCATCCTCGTGAACGACAGCCTTGCCCGCGATGAGTTGCGAGGAATCGGTGGGGGACAGGGTTCCGAGGAGGAATCTGAGGTCCGTGTCGGCGTCACATCCGGTTTTCCGCATGGTCACATGAGAGACGAGTTGCCACGCCTTGAGGGCGTGCTCGATGATGGCCTCGGCGGCGTCTTTCGTGATTCCGAAGTTGGCCTCGTCGATTTCCACGCACCAGGACGGAGCAGATTGTTCCGGCAAGAACCACGGGTTCGCGAGGTATCCATAAAGGTGGCCTCCGCCGCTGGTGACGGTGCCGTTCGGCTTTTTCGGGTTCACCTGGCGCGGTTCCGGTACCTGGAGTTCAGAGCTGCCTGTGGTCTCAACGGGATTGTCATTGTCCCGTGTCTTTTTCGCGCAGGCCACGGACACAATTCCAGTCACTGTGGCGAGGATGGCGTTTCGCGCGACGCGCGAAGCGTTTTTGATACGTGAAGCGTTTTTGATGTGCGAAGAGGAGAACTTCATGGTGTCAGATCCTGAACAAATCTAGAGTGAAAGCAGCGACGGTTTCCTCGGTGGAGGCAATGACCGTCGTGCGGGTTTTGTCGAGCATGGTGAGCAGGTCTTGTTTGATCCGGGCAAAATCCGACTCACTGAGCGAATAAATCGCGGAATAATGGATATTCTCGCCGGGCGCGCTCTCTTGCATCCGGCGGTTGGCCAGCATGCGCACAACGTTGTGGTAGTGGTAATTCAACGGCGAGTCGCTGCGCAGGTGGATGTCGCGAGCCGTGTTGATCCAGCCGTCGGCGGTTTGCTGGACGAGTCCGGAGTCGCGCAATTGATCGAGGGCGGATTCCACCGTTTCGAGGGGCAGGCTGATCTGGCGCGCGATGGCCTGGGCCTGGCGGAATCGCGGGATGGCAACCATCGTGTGGATCACGGGCATGTACCAGTTGGAGTAGTATTCGATATTCGGGTCGGGATCGACGGCGGGTCGGTGTTCCATCCGACTCGAGAGGGTCGAACGTTTCACCCGGATGGCCTCGATTTCGTCGACAAGGTAATCCCGGAGTCTCGGTGTTCCGGCGCGTTCGAGCGAGACGAGCGTCATGAAGAAATCAGTCTGGTCCTTGTCGAACTCCCAGAACTGGGAAATCCCGAATGCTTGTTCAAAGGTCAGGTTGGCATTGCCGGAGAGGACCTGGGATAAATAAGACGATTGGCACTTGGCGGCGATGGCCAGTTGTTTCTGATAGCCGCGTCCTTCCTCTGTCGTCGCGATGCGGTGAGAGAGGTAGTCCCTGTAGCTGCTGAATCCGAAAACTTCCGTTTGCATCCTTCGGTCCCGTGTCTCAATCGGTCGTTGGTCATCCGACTGGTTTGGAGTGCGAGCGTTGTCGAGCAGGCGGGTTGTAGATAAAAATTTCAATAAAAACAATGGTGTTTAATATTAAAATAATAGTTACTAATAACTATTATAGGCGCTGTTAATTTGCTTAACATTGTCCATTCATGACGCGGTGGGCAGGGCCACGAGTCATCAAAAAGTACATAAAAATCTTGATGTTATGTCATGAGCGGCCTGTGCACTGATCTTGCAAATCAAGTCGGAGTCCGTATCCGATTCAACGCGCCGCCTCGACGGCATTTTTCAAGGATCTGAACGTTGTTCGCCCGAACGAACCCCATGAAATCCCTCCCCCTTGCGGCCGTAATTCTGGTGGCCGCTGGTTGCCAGCAAGCGCATGTCGCGAGGCTGGGTGACGACGGCACGCGGGCCGGGGCGCAGCGCGCCGCGATCTCGCTGGAGGGCGAGGGTGACATTGTTCATGTTTTGGTGACGATGCCGCAGCGCGGCGCTGATGTGGCGTTGTGCGTGGGCGCGAAGCAGGAATGCCAGCGTGACGACGCGCCTCTCGTGAACCTGGCCTATTTCGCCGGGGTGGCGACGTTCCGTTCGGAACAGCCGGTCAACCTGGCCAATGGACTGGAGATGCACGTGGTGTCGCGGGAGATTCCACGTCAAGTGATCCGGTCGGTGCGGTTTCAAAACAAGAACGCGGCGACCAACAACAATGGTTGGTTGAGTCTCGGCAGCGGCGGACAGACGGGAAGTTACGAGGAGACTTTCGAGTTCAACGGGAGCGCGGCGAAATACCGCGTCTCCGTCCAGGATGATGTCCAGACGGGACGTTACGGGATGATGGTTTACCTGCATGGCGACGGGGCGTGGGATTACGACGGATTCTGGCGTGACAGCAAGGCGATCGCCTTTCGTCACGATTTGATCGCGGTGCATGTCCAGGCGCCGACGACGGGGAACGCCGGGCGCAGTTGGTGGATCGCCGGAGACAGGAACGCGGAGTATTTGAACGCGTTGCTGCAAGAGAGGGTCCTGCGGCTCTATAATGTAGACCGTTCGAAAGTGATTTTCAGCGGGCAATCGGGCGGGCCGACGTTCATGACGGGCACGTGGATGAACCGGTACATGCAGCAATTCCTGGGCGGGGCCGTCTTCATGTGTGGCGGGATGCTGTACTCAAACACCGGGATGGAGGCGTCAAGCGACTGGCGCCACTATTTCAAGATCCGGATCGAGACGACGACGGGCGATTTCCTGAACAGCGGCGCGCAGAGCGCGCGCCAGCGTTACGAGCGTTACGGGATGGATGTGCGGTTGACGACGCATGGTGACGGCGGGCATTGCCAGTTCAACCAGAGCCAGGCGTCGATCCTCGACCAGCGCGTCGCCGAAATCTTGCAGGCAAGATAAAGTCGCGCTCAGCCTCCGCTGAAAATAATCTGGTAATT
Source organism: uncultured bacterium (assembly GCA_963923405.1). Lineage (GTDB taxonomy): Bacteria > Bdellovibrionota_B > Oligoflexia > Oligoflexales > RGVZ01 > RGVZ01. The sequence continues at coordinate 7,830 of CAWUNT010000075.1, forward strand.
GATGATTTTCCATGACGCGCCTTCCTGAATCCGGATCTGGGTGAAGGGCAGGCGCGTTGTTTGTTGCTCGGGGCTGGTGAGTTCGAGTGTGCCGGTGATGTAGAGGAGGTCGGGCGCGACGAAGCGCGCGTACTCGACGTTGTTGACGACCGTGAAACCGCGCAGGGCCTCGATGACCTTGAACCAGGTCAGGAGTTGGTCGGCGCCGCGGAAGGTCTGGACTTCGGAGGGGCCAGTGGCCTTTGTGGATTTGGTGACGAGTTCGCCGTCGTCGGTGAACTGTCCGGCGACGCCCGCATAGTCACCGATGGCAACCATCGCGGCGCCTGTGGTCAGGACTTGCCGGGCAACGGACATGGCCGCGATGTCGAGGGGCTGTACCGGTGTCGCCGCGGCGGGTTGGTCGTTGTTCTGCGCGAAGGTCGCGGTTGGTGAGAGGATCAGGCCGGAAATCAAGATCGCGGATTTGACGATTGCGGATCTGGTGATGGCGTGAATCGGTTTCATTTGCGTTACCCCCCGTTGCGACATGCGCGAGGGAGTTGTTGCAAGAAGCGGATCAAAAGGCCTCGGCGAGGCTCAAATAGAGACTTGGATTGGGTGTTTCGCGTCCCCACGTGAAGTCGAGGCGGATGTTGACTTTCTGGACGTCGGAGAAACGGTAGCGCACGCCGGCGCCAGTGGCGGGTTTGAATTCGCGGAATTTCATCCCGGACCAGTG
>CAWUNT010000076.1:0-8544 GCA_963923405.1 uncultured bacterium
ACGACTCCGTTACCGGCATTTCCTCGTCCGGAATGGCTACGCCACAACCAAACATCAGAATGGCCGGCAGGACTGCGGCAGTCGCGAAAAGATGCTTCACAGGCACGATCCTCTAAGTGATGAGGGGGATTCGGCCCAAGTCCCCGGGGGCTTTAGAAAAAAAAGCCACCTGTGACGACAATCCAACTGGAATTTGGTACTATAAAAAGCAGTCCTTACGGGTATTTGCAAGCTTTTTGGAGGCACGGACCGCAATGAACCTGACCAGCGCCATCCGCCGCCTGCGCCCGAAACGCCCCCGGCCGCCCAGGGGGACACCGGCTGGCACGATCCGGGGCATCCAGAGCCCGACTCCGACCACGGTCGATGTCCTGGCCTACGGACCGACTGGCGCGGGGCCAAATTACGTCGAGGAGGCAAACCCCGACGAGGCCAGGATCCAGCAACTGCTTGCCCGGTACAAGGTCGTCTGGGTCAACATCACCGGCCTGACTGACGTCGAGCGGCTGCGCCGGATCGGAGGCCTGTTCAACCTTCACCCGCTGGCACTCGAGGACTGCACAAACCTTTACCAGCGTCCCAAGATCGAGGACTACGGCCACTACTACTACATTGTGATGCGGATGGCTGACGTGCACCGCAAGGACACCGAACTGGAGCAATTCAGCCTGTTCTTCGGAAAGGGATTTGTACTCAGCATCCAGGAGCATCCGGGCGACTGCTTTGACCCGATCCGCGCGCGCATCCGCGGCGGCAAGACATCCTTGATTCAACACGGATCGGACTATCTGGCGTCAGCGATGCTCGACGCCGTCATCGATGATTTCTTCCCGCATATCGAGCGCATCGCGGACAAACTCGAGACTCTTGAGACAGAGATCATGACCCGCGGCCAGAAAGAAAACGTGCAGATCATTTATTCAATGCGCCAGGAACTCCTCCTGATCCGTCGCGCGGTCTGGCCCCTGCGCGACGCCCTCGCGATCATGTATCGCGAACAATCCTTGCTGGTCGAAGCCAATACGCGGTTTTATTTCCGGGACTGCTACGATCACACGGTCCAGATCATCGATGCCCTCGAGTCATACCGGGACCTCGTCTCAAGCATGATGGAAATCTACCTTTCGAGCATCAGTTACCGCCTGAATGACATCATGCGCACCCTGACGGTCATCTCGACCCTGTTCATGCCGCTGAACCTGATCGCCGGGATCTACGGAATGAACTTCCACCCGGACAAGTCGCCCTGGAACATGCCCGAGCTCAGCTGGTACTACGGATACCCGTTCGCCTTGGGCCTCATGGGTTTGCTGGTTGTTGTCCTCCTGCTTCTGTTTCGCTGGCGGGGCTGGCTCAAGACGTAAGTTTGTGTTACTCCCGCCGCCATGGCGATGTCCCGACGACTCAATTTTGAACTGCTCAAGACGGCAAAAGGCTCCCGCGCCCGCTTGACGCGTTTCCGGACCCTGCACAACGAGGTCCTGACGCCGATCTTCATGCCGGTCGGCACCTTCGCGACCGTAAGAACTCAACCTCTTGATATTCTTGATGATATCGGCGCCCAGGTGTTGCTCGCGAACACGTTTCACCTGATGCTGCGCCCGGGACCGGAACTTTTCCAGCGCTTCGGCGATATCCACCGCTTCATGCGGTGGCCAAAGTCCGTCCTGACGGATTCCGGGGGGTTCCAGATCTTCTGCCTCCCGGAGTCCCGCCGCATGACCGAGGAAGGAGCCAGGTTCCGCGCGTACACCGACAAACGCGAAATCCTGCTGACACCCGAACGCAGCATCGAAATGCAAAAAACCATCGGCAGCGACATCATGATGGTTCTCGACGAGTGCATCCCGAGCACGTCCTCGCATGAAGTTGCGCGCGCCGCCATGGAAAGGACGCACCGCTGGGCTGCCCGGTCACTCGCCGCGCGTGGGGATTCACCTCAGTCGATGTTCGGGATTGTCCAGGGCGCGTGCTACGAGGACCTGCGCCGCGAAAGCGCGCGCGTCCTGACTCAGATGCCGTTTGATGGATTCGCGATCGGAGGTCTCGCCGTCGGTGAAACCTCGTCCGAGCGCGAAGACTCCACCGAGATTGTGACGGAACTCCTCCCACACGACTTGCCACGCTACCTGATGGGAGTCGGCACGCCCCGCGACTTGCTGGAGGCCGTCCATCGCGGGGTTGACATGTTCGACTGCATCCTGCCGACCGCGCTGGCTCAACAGGGTGTCGTATTCACGTGGAACGGCAAGATCGACTTGCGCCGCGGACGTTACCGCCTTGAGGAAGGCTCACTGGACCCGGAGTGCGGCTGCACGGTCTGCCGCAATTACAGCATCGCGTACCTGCACCACTTGCAGAAAGTGAAAGAGCCTCTTGCCTGGCAACTCCTCGCGACACACAACCTGACGTTCTACATGAAACTGATGGCAGGGATGCGCGCCGCGATCGCGGAAGACACATTTCTGGATTTCTACCACGCGCACCGCGAGAATCTCGGGCGCAGCGATGGCCTGGAGCCACCAAAACGAAAACCCGCGCACAAAAAGAGCAAACCGTCTCCGATGCGCCTTGGCAGGTTCGAGATCGTCCAGCACCAGGTTGAGAGCCCCTCCGGAGGCGCGGCGCGAAATGTTGCCGCGATCCGCGATGTCGAATCCGGCGAGATCATGCACTCTGTCAACGACCCGAGGGACGAGGCCCGTCGACTTTACATCGAGCAACCGGCGTTGATGGAAATCCTCCGTCAGGAAGACAACAATCGCCAAGACGATGGCCAACCCGTCGTCGTCTGGGACGTCGGCCTCGGTGCCGCCTTCAACGCGATGGCCTTGATCGCTGAATATGAAGAAGCCGCGGCGCGCGGAGAAAAACTGCGGCCCCTGCGTATATGCAGTTTCGAGATCGACACCGATCCGCTGAAGCTGGTCCTGGGTCAACCATGGCTTTTCCCGCATGTCCGTCACGCGGGACCGCACACGATCCAGGCGGAGAACCTCTGGGAGTCCAGGAAACTGCCAGTGCGCTGGGAGCTTTACCGGGGGGACTTCCTGGAAACGATGGATCAGGCACCGGCTCCTCGCGTCATTTTTCACGATCCTTTCTCAACCAAGGTTGACGCGCCGCTCTGGCACCATGAGTGCTTCAAGCGGATACGGAAAGCCGCCACCGGTGAAGACTGCCTGTTGATGACCTACTCGCGCAGCACCGCCATCCGCTCGGCCATGCTTGGCGCTGGATTCTTCGTCGGCCAGGGGATCCCGTCCGGACCAAAACCGGAAACAACCATCGCCGCGATCCGGGCGCAGGATTTGCAACGTTGCGGGCGGCCACTGCTTGGCCGTGAATGGTTGGGTCGATGGGAACGCAGCCAGGCACGGTATCCGGCCGACATCGAGCCGGCAACCCTCCAAAAAAAGGAAGAATTTGAAGGGTTGATCCGGAACCATCCGCAGCTTTATGATCGACCGGAACTTTGTTGAACAAAGAACCCGGGAGTTTTTTTGGCTTCCCTTACCCTTGAAGGACTCGTCGTCCTTCTGCTGATCATCTTCAACGGCATTCTGGCGATGTCCGAAATCGCGGTGATTTCCGCCCGGAAAACCCGCCTGAACCAGATGATCCAGCAAGGCAACTCACGAGCCAGGGTGGCCCTCGAGCTGGCCAGCGCGCCGACGTCGTTTCTCGCCAGCGTCCAGATCGGCATCACTTTGATCGGGGTATTCGCCGGGGCTTTCGGTGGCGCCACGATGGCAGAACGTCTCGCCGCGTTGATGAAGGAATCTCTGCAACCGGGGTCGCTTCTTCACGATTACGCCGACCCTGTCGCCTTCGGATTCGTGGTCGTCACGATCACATTCGTCTCCCTGATCGCGGGCGAACTGGTCCCCAAGAGGATCGGGCTCAACAACCCTGAGCGGATCGCCCTGAACGTCGCGGCCCCTCTGAGGTTCTTTGCCCGCTTGACAACACCGCTCGTACGATTGCTCAGCCTGTCGACCGACTCGATCCTCGCATTCCTGGGCATCAGTCCGGTCACCCGCGAGGAAGTCACCGAAGAGGAAGTGAAGCTCATGATCGAACAGGGCGCCGCAACGGGCGTCTTCCAGAAGGAAGAAGAATCGATCATGAAACGCGCCCTGCGACTCGGGGACCGCCGCGTGGACGAACTCATGACGCCGCGCCTCAAGATCGTCATGTTGGACCTCGCGGACTCTTTCGAGGACAACATGCGCAAAATGATGGCCAGCCCGCATTCTTACTTCCCGGTCTACGAGAACAATCCCGACCAGGTCACGGGCCTGATTTCCGTCAAGCAGTTGTGGCAGGTCCTTGCGACCGGAAAACGTCCTGAACTCCGGAAAATGCTCATCGATCCCCTGTTTGTCATGGAGTCGACGACTTCCCTGAAAGTGCTGGAGATGTTCAAGTCGTCAGGCAAACACCTCGCGATCGTGATCGACGAATACGGTGGAACGGCCGGCATCATCACGTTGATCGATGTGCTGGAGGCCATCGTCGGGGACATCCCGGACGACGAGGCCAAGAGCGAGAAATCGGCGGTCAAACGCAAGGATGGAACCTGGCTCGTCGAGGGCATGATGGGTATCCAGGACATGAAGGACTTGTTCAGTATCCCCACCCTTCCGCACGAGAAAGATGGCGGATACCAGACCCTCGGCGGGATGATCATGATGTGCGTGGGCCGGATCCCGCGCGAGACGGATGTGGTATTATGGCAAGGGTGGCGATTTGAGGTGATGGACATGGACGGCCGCAGAGTCGACAAGGTTCTCGTCACCCCGCCCAGGAACCTTCGGGAAACTCGAGAAACGAGGCCACCAAGGGACGGTAAAGAGTGACCACGCGGTTGAAAATTTCCGCATTGCGTTGCGCCGCCTTCATCGGTGGCGCAGCGGCCCTCTCGATGTGCACACCATCGGGCGACAGCCCTTCTGACTCCATCTCGCTCAAGAACATCACAGGTTCCATCAAGAGCTCAACCGGACGTCAGTCCGATACAGCCGGGTGGACCATCCTGACGCTGGAGCGCGAGTCCCAGGTCGCGCGCAGCGCGCTCATCGGTGACAATGGCAATTATTCGATCGAAAACCTGAGGGCTGATCGCGCGCGCACCATCGCACTGCTTTCCCCTGATCACTTGCTTCGTTCCATCCTGTCGATCCCGACATCGACGCCAACTAAAATCAACCAATATTTCCGCGCGACGCCAGAGCAATTCCCGCCGCTGTTTGAGCGTGGCCCTATTGTCGTATTCGGCGAGCTGAACGGGATCGATGCCGTCGACGACTCCATCGCCAGCGATCGCGGCAACGGTGTCCCCAACGCGGCATACGGCGACAATGGCTACGGGCTTGTTGGGGGCAACCCATCGAGCGTCGTAGACCTGACTGGCCTGCCGCCGGTCTTGAATCCGGACCGCAATGCCAATGGAACCCTGGACATCTTCGAGACGGACGTGGACAACAACCAGCGTCCGGACGCGTCTGAGAACCACGGGCCGAACTTCTTCACCGAGGGCCTGACCTACGCGGCGGTCCAATACGAACTCTCGTCCGTCGCCAATGGCACGGAGACGGCCCAGGTCGTGTTCAGCGCCCGGTTGCAGCAGGACGCGACCGCCACCGACATCAAGATCACCGGATCCACCAATTTGACGAGCGGCGCTACGGTTACAGGCGGCAGCAGCCCGGGCGCCTGGGATGGCACGTTGCTGGACGACGGCACGAACGAGGACGGGATTGCCGGCGACGGAATCTTCGCGCGTCGCGTGACCCTGGGCAGCGCGACGCGACTTAAAAGCTACGAGGTCATCCTGTTTGAACCGCGCCGCGCGGATGGCGCGACCCTTCCGGCCGCCCAACCCCTTGCCGGCGCGAAGTACCCGGTAACGGTTCCGCCACTCACGTTGACAGCGATGAGCACGCCCGTATGGGATTCCGTGACGCGCACCATCAACCGGGTCGGAAATCCGTTTGGCAGCATCACCGCCTACACATGGTCCGTCACGGTTTTTGACGCCAACGGGAAACCTGTTTACAGTTCCGCCTCAATCGCCGGCACCGAGGATTCATTTGTCATCCCGGCCAACGCGACAGATGCCTCCGGGTCTTACACTGCCAAGATCACCGCCAAATGCCAGGAACAGGTCTCCGGGTACTCGTTCTTTGTCGTGACAAGCCCGTCCGTTAGCCTGTAGTATCCCCTTAAAGATCAAGAACTTCAGAGGGGATCACCATGTCCATCCGGAACTTTTTCACTCGTCCCGTCCACGGCGCCCTGACGGCCGCCTTCATGCTCGGCATCTCCACCGGTACGGCCTTCGCGACCGAGGCCACGATGGGCACTGTGCTGTTCAGCTCACAGAAAACCAAGACCGATGGCGTTGACGCCGGTACGACATCCTCGTTCGGAGTCACCGGGCGATACCATGATGCCATGAGCCAGACCATGAGCTGGTTCGCGACCGGTGGCATCGGGGTAAACAGTTACTCGTCCGGAGCCAGCGGCAAGGCCCCCGACAACAGTGTCGACCTGACCCTGGGCGGCGGCGTGCGCTACTACTTCAGCCCATTCAGCCAGAGCGCGGTACCGTTCGGATTTGTTGGCGGCGCCTACAAATCGCGTTCCGACGCGACATTCACCGCGACTGGCTACACGGATACCGTGATCAGCGGATTGTTCCACAGCTCGGGCATTGGCCTGCGCATGGCTCTCGACGATACGCTGTTTTTTGAGCTGGAGTCGGCGTTCTACGAATCGCCCTTGTTTGCCATTGAAAAAACGACCACCGTGGTGGGTCCAGCAGAAACCAAGAGCGAGAAGACAACGATGCAGCTGTTCGCCCAGACGTTCGGCCCTTTCAACAATGTTTTCCTTAGCTTGGGCATGAAACTCTAAATTCTTCTGGCAACAGAGCGGGGCCTTGGTGTAAATCCCCCGCTCTGTTGTTTCCACTGTTCCGTTTCCTTTGAGTCTCGATGGAGTATCCGATGCGCAAGAATCGCCCGCCCCGCAACCGCAAGAAGACTGCCCGCAAACGTGCCGCCATGAAGGCACGCGTCAAGCGTCGCAAGGCCAAGAGCCCGCACGGCAAGCGCACCGCCAAGAAGTAATTTCCGCTCGTCTCAACCGGGCTTACGGATTTTCACCGCAATATATGCCCATGTCCTGGGCGGCTATGATCGTAGGATCGGCCGGATCCAGGCTTCGGGCCGCGGAACCCCCGCGACTGCGCGGTTCCGGATATGACGTCACTTCAACTTCGCCCTTTTTCAAGACAACCATGGAACCATATCGCTTCTCGCGGGCCAGCCTCATGGCGCGGGTCGCGAACCTTGCGGCAAGTATCCGGTCGATGGAAACGGGCCGGCTGCCGCGTTGCGTATGTCCCAGAACCGTGCATCTGGTGACACGTCCCAAGGCCTCATGAAGGAAAGTCGCCACGTCATCCCCTACCCCACCCAGATGTCGGGAGCCACTGGAGGACGAACGGTATTTAAGCGACTCCCCTTGCGCGTGCGCGCCTTCGGCACAGACCACAAGGGCATGATTCTTCCGGGAAAGGACCTTGGTCTTCAAATGTTCCGCCATTTTTTCCCGTGAGAAGGGGCGTTCCGGCAGCAAGATCGTGTCGGCCCCCGCGGCGATACCGGCGTTCAACGCGATGTAACCGGCGTTGCGACCCATGACCTCAACGACCATGACGCGCCCGTGCGACGTACCGGACGTGTTGACCTGCATGATGGATTCCGCGGCGACGTCGACCGCCGAACTGAAACCGACCGCCAGTTCCGAATCCACATAGTCATTGTCTATCGTCTTGGGAATCCCGATGAGTCTGACGCCCGCGTCGGCCAGTTCAGCGGCAATGCAATGGGTTCCGTCGCCACCGACGACGATCAATCCGTCGAGGCCAAGGGCCTTGTACCCTTTGGTTACGCTTTTCTTGTAAGGAGCGGCGGTCCGCGGATCACGGAAAGGGTTGCCGGCGTTGGACGTCGTGAGGAATGTGCCCCCGAGGTTCAGCAGGTTTTCGATCGTGAATTCGTCAATGCCACCTCCCGCCGGCGAATACAGGATCTGGTGCCGCGGAGGATCGCTGGCCAGCCCGTTGACGCCTTCCTCGATTCCGATCAACGTGGTGTCACCATTCGCGCGCGCGCACAGCACCAGGCTGCGCAAGACCGCGTTGAGTCCCGCGCAATCCCCGCCGCCCGTGCAAACTCCAAGTTTCACTGCTTTGCCCTCGCGTCGCGGATCGCCTGCATGGTCCTGATCACAGCCAGATGCTTTGGAGCCGTTTCGGGCAACGGCCGGACCGCCATGATCCGCGTCTTCACGTCCAGACCCGAGTCCGGGGCGACGGGCACCAGATGCACCAACTCGTAACCGATCGCGTCATAAACAGCGGGAACGTGATCTTCCAGGGCGTCAACCGGTTCCAGGTCCTTTCGCAACTTCAATACGTCCGCCGCTGAGACCTGTCTCTTATACACATCTGACGCTGCCGACGATACTCCT
>CAWUNT010000077.1:0-8516 GCA_963923405.1 uncultured bacterium
AGATAGCGTAGCGTCTCGTGGGCTCGGAGATGTGTATAAGAGACAGGCGCGCGAGGGAACGGAATCCGTATTTGATGGTGAAACGCAGGAACCTGCGCTCAAGCGCGCCGCCCGGGAACGGAGCTGGCGATTTCTCTTCTGGCTTTTTCATGTCAGGATCTTCCTGTTCGCCATCCAATTATATCCCGTTCACGGTTTCGTCACATTATACAGCGCGGTGATTTGTTCACCGGACAGTGCCGACGGGATCAAAAAAACATCGTCGATGGATCCCGCGAAATATCGCGAGCTGTCCGATGATCCTGTGGCGGCAGGTCCCGTCCCGAGCGTGAGGGGGCCGTTCGTTGTGTAGGTGCCTCCGATTGTGATCGTGGTCTTGATGGAGCCATTCTGGTAGAAGCGGAAATTGCTGCCGTCATAAGTCAGGGCATGGTGCTCCCATGTTCCGGAAATGATCGATGCGCCTGTGCTGTGGTCGCAACCTCCGCCCCATCGCCAGAAGGCGTAACTGTTTCCGGCCACGTAAGTTCCGAAGACCCCGCAGCTTGTACCCGATCCCCACGCGGCAATGATCTTGGCGTCGTTGTAACTGGTCAAGTTTGGTTTCACCCAGTACGCCAAGGTCCTGGCCTGACTCTGCGAAATTCCCGTGTAGCTGGTTGAGTATCCCCATTCGTTTGAGCCGTTGAAGATATGCGCACGGTTCGCGGTACCAAAGCGGTCTGTTGTCGATGGCGTTCGTGAAGCCGTATTCGAGCCGCTCATGGTGACGAACGCGTTATTGAACCCCGAGGTGTCGTAATTGGATCCGTTGAAATTCCAGTGCAGCGTCGGACCAATGTAAGTGCCGGCCGCGCGGTAGACGGATTTTCCCCCGCCTGTGGTGGTGGCAACGATATTGAAATAGTAGACCCCGGCCGTGATCGTCTGGCCGCTCAGGGAGAATACGTATTCGGCGCTGCCGTCCGGTCTGGAGACCGAGGCAAGTTTTGTCCCGGCCTCCACGGCCGAAATGGATGAGAAGGCACCGTTGCCCGGGTTCGTGGCGGAGCGATAAATGTCATACAGGACGCTGCCGCCTCCCGGGTCAACAGCCGTGGTAAATGCCAGCATCAAGGCGCCCGTGCTCACATTGAGCAGTTTGATCTCATCGGTCGTGATCGTCGGAGGAGCAGCGACGCAGGTCTGGCCTGTCTGGGTGTAGCCGCTGGCACAAGACCACGCGCAGTCCGCGCTCGTATTTCCTGATCCGGTGTATGTGGCGTTCGATGGTTTGTTCGAGCACGCGGTCTTGACTCCAGTTCCCGTCGAATAGTAACCGGCTCCGACGGCCAGGCAACCGGATCCATCCAGCCAATAACTGCCCGCCGCGCACGCGACGCATGTGGTTCCCCAGAATCCGCTGACGCAAGCGTACGGGCAGTCGGATGACGTCGCGGTCGCGCTCGTGTACTGCGCGTTGGACGGTTTGTTGCCGCAGACGTATTTCACGCCGTCGCCAGTCGCGTAATTTCCTTGTCCTGCATCCTCGCACGCGGAGCGGTCCGGGTTCCACCAGGTTCCCGCCGCGCAAGCGACGCATTGCGGGCCGAACCGGCTGGCGTTGCATGCATACGGGCAGTTCTCTGACGTCGCGGTCGAGGAGGAATAGGACGCGTCGGCGGGTTTGTTCGAGCATTGGTTCCGGAGGCCGTTCCCGGTCGAGTAAAACCCGGTCCCGGCATTCGCGCACGCATTGCCGTCCCACCAGGTTCCCGCCGCGCATGCGGTACAATCCGCGCCAAAGAATCCCGTGTTGCAAGAGAAGGGGCAGGCGGGCGTCGTGGCCTGCGAGTTGGTATGGACTGATTCAACGGGCTTTGCGTCGCAAGTCCGGCGGATTCCGTCGCCATTGGCGTAATACCCCAGGCCAGCGTTGACGCACGAGGCGGGCGTCGCGTCCCACCAGGTGCCCGCCGCGCAACTGGAACACGATGGACCGAAAAAACCCGTGTTGCAGGAGAATTCGCACGAGGGCGCCGTGGATCTTGTGCTTGTGAAGGTCGCGTCCGCGGGTTTCGTGTTGCAACTTCTCCGGACACCGTCTCCCGTGGAGTAATACCCGGTGCCGGCGTCCTCGCACCTCGACGAATTGACGTCCCATGCCGTGCCTGCCGCGCAGGCGACGCAATCGGGTCCGAATTTTCCCGCCGGACACAGTCGCGCGAGATTTTGCCAGTCAGATTTGGCGGAACGCCCGTCGACAGCGATGCAAGTCATCGATGCCTCAAGCATCCCGGTGATTCCGGCTGTGACGGGTGCTGATATTGATTGCTCGGCGGAGGCGGAGTTGGCGTTGTTGCTCGTCGACCAGACGACAGTCCCGCGGTCCTTGTCACGCGCGGACAAGGTGCAGGATGAGGTGGCGACGGATTCGGAAAGGCGCGCCTGGGCTGTCGCCGCGCGCGCGGCGCTTGAGAATGAGACGGTGAATGAGGCGAACGTCAATGGGCGCATCGACTCGGTCGTGGCGATGCTTGTTTGGGGGACAATCCCGGACGTCGCCACGACCGCGATGCCAGAGTCGTTCGTGACCGGTTCCGAGGCTTTCGCCTCGACTTTCGTGGTGACGGGGTTTTCCATGACCACAGTCTGGAAGACACCGAAGTACATGGTGTCGAACGTCGCGAGTCCGCCTTCAACGTTGATTTCCGCGCGTGGAATGAGAACCGCCCGCAGTTCCTTCGCGACCGGATCCCAGATCTTGGCAAGGATCGCGACGCGCTCATCGGGGTCGCCAAGTCCGAGAGTGCCCGTAAGGGAGAACCCGGCTGGTAGCGGTAGAGACAGAGACATCGGGGTTTTCAATTCGGCATCCGTTGAGGGCCGGATGATCGCGGCGGCCCCGGCGGAAGCCACAGCGTTCGACATCGTGAGACCCAGGTCCGCGAGGGCTGATGAGGATGAGAGGTCGGCGCCGTGTTCGACGTAAATGTCGGCCGCGATACTGAGCGCGCCGGGTGGGAACACGACCGCGGTGCCTGCGATGGCTCCACTGGAGGCGGCAAGGGCCTGCGCGTAGGAAGCATTTGGATCGAACGCGCCCGAGACGCGGCCACTGGCCTCGACCGCGCTGGTCAGGATCGCGGCCGCCCCCGCGCCCTCAGGAAGGCGAATGGCGGCAGTGGTGCTGTACGGATTCTGGAAGCAGCCGGAAAGCAATGCGGCGATCAAGGTAGTCAGGGCGAATTTTCGGATCCAGTTGAGTTTGAACACCGTCGTTCTCTCGTGCCCTGCATTGTTTGTCCCGGGAAAGCATCCATGATTCTTTTTTGTTATCGGAGCGTTCGTGGATTAGTTGACCGGGAAGGCGGGGGAATTGTGCAGATATTTCTCCAATAAAAGCATTGTGTTACGCACAGGCATCCGCCGGTTTTATTCCTTGCGGCCGCCGCCGCACTTGGTTACAGTTTCAAAAAAGACAGAAAAACCTGAAATTCCGGGCCCGTATCGCTGAGGGGGATTCGCTGTGACCGACGCCGCAACGCCATCCGTTATCAATCTGACTCCGGCAGAGATCGAGAAGAAAGTGATCCAGGTCATCGCGGACTCGCTCTGCGCGGACCTTGGTTCCATCACGCCACAATCGAGTCTCATGCGCGATCTTGGCGCCGAGTCGATCGATTTCCTCGACATCATGTTCCGTCTTGAGAAGGAATTCGGGATCAAGATCCCGCAGCGTGAGATCGAGCGCATGGCCCGCGGTGGTCTGGCGCCCGAGGAATTTGAAGTCAACGGGGTCCTGCAGGCAAAAGGCGCCGAGCGCATGCGCGCGCTGTTGCCGGAACTCAACCAGGATGAGCTCCGTGAAGGCCTCGCATTGCGCGAACTGCCATCCCTTTTCACCGTTGAAGTGTTCGTGAACATTGTGAAGCGCAAGGTTGCCGGCGGCGAGCTGGATTCCTTCATCAACGCTGGTGCCAGCACGGGTGCTTCGACCGATGGGCTTCTTTTACGTTGACCGCATCCACGAGTACGAACCGGGACGGTTCATCCGTGGAATCAAGAACGTCACGCGCAACGAGCCGTTTTTTTACTGGCTCCCGGACGGCCGTCGCGTCCTGAGCCCGACCGTGATTTCCGAGGCCGCGGCGCAACTGGCGTCGTGGCTGAAGATGGTCGGCGCTGATTTCAAGAAACGCCCTGTCTTGCTGGCTGACGAGTTGACCGTTTACACGGGCGTCGCCGAACCGGGCGACCAGATTGACATGTTTGTCGAGATCGTCGACCAGGACGAGGACGTCGTGGTGACGCGCAGCCGTGCCAGCGTGCGCGGCAAACCAATCCAGATCAGCACGTGCGGTCGCGGGTACTTGCTGCCGATGGAGGACTTCGACGATCCGGAAAATCCGCGGCGCATGTTCAACCGCCTGTACCGGCCGGACCTGAAGGACGTCAAGGCATCGGTGGACTTGTCGGAGGCGCGTGGTTTGAAAGCGATCGCCGGCGCGTCCACGTTTGAATCGCTGCGCCTGGTCGATGGCATCGTGCGCCACGAGCCCGGACGGCAAGTGATCTCCTACAAGAACTGCGCTTCGTCCGAGGCCTATTTCCGCGATCATTTTCCGAGAAAACCAGTGGTCCCGGGGGTCCTGATGCTGAGCGTCGTCGGTGAGACGTGCCAGTATCTCGTCAAGGACGAGATCGACGCTCCCGTTCGAGGTCGCGCCCTGATCCCGACCTGGGTGCGCAACGTCCGCCTGCGGAAGTTTGTCGAGCCTGGCGACCAGTTTGTAGTGAAAGTCGACGTCAAAAGTGGCGACGCCACGAAACACAATTCAGACATCGTCGTCCAGGCCGTCGCGACCGCCAATGGCCAGAGGGTCATGCAGGCAGAACTGGGATACCGGACGATGTTCGCGACGGACATCGCGCATGGTCGCGAGTGGGTGGCCCCCGCGCCGCCCGCGGAAATTGCCGGCGAGGTGAACCTGTGACCAGGCGCGTTGTCATCACCGGAATCGGCGCCGTGTCGCCGCAGGGTAACGACCGTGAGTCGACCTGGGCCGGTGTGTGCGCTGGAAAGAGCGGGGCAGGTCCGATCACACAATTTGAGGCATCAACGTGGCCGGTCAAGTTCGCGTGCGAAGTGCGCGGATTCAAGTTGCCGGAAGGAGCCTGCCTGCACGGGCACGAGAAATACTTGAACCGGCCATCGGAATTTGGCGTGGCCGCGGCGCTGGAGGCGATCGAGGACAGTGGTCTCTTGAAAGATGGCCATGTCGATTGCGACCCGGAGTTATTCGGTGTCAGCGTGGGTGCCGGAATCGGCGCGGTCAGTCCGAAAGAGCTGGCGTCGATGCTGCGCTCTCTGGCGTCAGAAGGCAACTTCGAGGAACTCGGGCGTGTCGTCCAGCAGCAGACGGAGTCGCGTATTTTCCTGCGCAATCATCCGGGGACACTCGCCTACTTGTTGTCGGCACGATGGAACGCGCAAGGTCCGGTGACGACTGTTCACACGGCGTGCGCCTCCAGCGGCCAGTCCATCGGACAGGCGCTGCTGCAAATCCAGCGGGGCGAGGCCGACGTGATTCTGGCGGGCGGGGCGGACTCTCTCGCGGGTGAGTTGTTGCTGGCGGGATTTTGCCTTCTGGGCGCGCTCAGTCGCCGCAATGACGCGCCGGAAAAGGCGTCGCGCCCGTTCGACCGTGACCGCGATGGTTTCGTCGCCAGTGAGGGCGCTGTCTCTTATACACATCTGACGCTGCCGACGATACTCCTTGTGGAGCGCGAAAGGGCGCTGGCGCGTGGCGCGAGGATCTACGCGGAAATTTCCGGTTTCGGTGAAACCGAGAGCGCGTTCCGCATCACGGACTTGCCTCCGGACGGGCGCGGGACGGTTGAGGCGATGCAAGACGCCGTCGTGATGGCCGGACTGACGCCGGATGATATCGGTTACATCAACGCCCACGGCACATCGACGGAACTCAACGACCGGGTCGAATGCCTCGCGATCCAGCGGGTTTTTGGCGAGGAACGCACCGACCTGTGCGTTTCGTCGACAAAGTCGACGACGGGGCATCTGATCTCCGCGGCCGGCGCGCTGGAGTTGATGTTCTGCGTCCTGGCCCTGCGCGACCAGAAAGTTCCCCCGACGATGAACCTGGATAATCCGATCCCGGGTTGTGCGTTTGATTTCGTTCCGTATCAGGCGAAGTCCTTTGATTCGGCAAGGCCGCTTCGCGCCGCGCTGTCCAACTCGATCGGGTTCGGTGGATCGAACTCCGCGGTGCTTGTCACCCGTCATGAGGCACGCCCATGAACACGAAATCGCGCCGCGTTGCCATCACCGGAATGGGGATTTCCACGGCAATCGGGGACGACCTCGCCGCGAACATTGCCAGCTGGCGCGAGGGACGCACGCATTTCGGCGAAGTAGGGCCGGCGACGGGTCTGGCCGGGACGGCGGTGAAGTACGCCGGAGAATGCCCCGAGCCGCCCGCGGCCCGGTTGCCTGACCGGAAAGTGAAAAAGATCCTGACGCGCAAGGATGTCATCGGCCTTGTGACGGCACTGGGAGCCGCCGCGGATGGCGGCATCAAGCCCGGGTCCGCGAATTTCGACCCGCACCGGTTCGGGATGTACGTCGGGGCGGGCAGCACCCAGATCAAGGATCTCACGCCTTATTTCCCGCTCGTGCGGCAGTGCGTGCAAGACGGCGTGTTTGACAGCCTGAAATTCGGCAGCGACATGATGGACCTCGTGAATCCGATGGTCGTGTTGCAAACGCTGATGAACAACACGCTTTGTTTCACATCGATCGCCCTCGACATCCGCGGCGTGAACTCGAACTTCATGGACTTCAACGTCAGTGGCCTGCGTGCGGTCGGTGAGGCGTTCCGCAGCATCCAGACCGGGCGCGCTGACTTGTGCCTGGCTGGTGGCGTCGCGTCTCCGGTGGAGCCGTTTCATGTCGCGACCGGAGTGAACAGCGGTTACCTCGCGCGTTCGGCGGAGTTGCCGTGGCCGGCCGCGGAGATCCTGCGTCCATACGACCATCAGCGATGCGGCACGGTGCTGAGCGAGGGCGCCGCGTTCTTGATGCTCGAGGAAGAGTCCCATGCCAAGGCGCGTGGCGCGCGCATCTGGGGTTATGTTGACGGATATGGCACGGGCAGTGACGGCCCGGTCGAGTTCATGCAGGAAGACGCGGCGCCGGGGCTTGCGGGCGCCGTTCGCCGCGCGTGCCGTGAGGCAGGTGTCAGGGCGCATGAGCGCAAGGGTCAAAAACTGTACGCGCCGGACATGGTGATCGGTCACGGCAACGGAGTGATCCGGTCGGACGCGGTGGAACTTGATGCTTACTCGCAAACGTTTGATGGCGGCGTTGCCCTGGCATCGATCAAGTCGGTGACCGGCGAGCTTGGCGAGGCGGCAGGCGTTGCCTCATGCATCGCGGCGATCGACGCGCTGGCCCGTGAGTCCCTTCCGCCGACTTTCAATTTCTCTGGACATGACGCGACGCGTGGCACGTCCACCGATGATTCGATGCTGTCGATCTCCGCGGACGCGCAGGTCCGTCCCGGTGCCCGGCAGGCGCTGGTGACCCAGCGCAGTGTCCTCGGCATTTCCTGCGGCCTTGTCCTTTCCAGGGCCTGATTTCATGGCATTTCCCGGTTCCATCATCATCACCGGCGCCAACGGGTTCATCGGGTCTGAAGTTTTGCGTTGCCTGCGCGACAAAGGTGTCCCCGGTACCAGGATCGTCGCGGTCGTGCGCGAGAAACATGGCATGGGCCCGCGCCAGAGGATGGCCCAGGTCTTTTCCCGGTGGGTGCGGGCCGGCGCGGTTCGCCAGGTGGCGAGTCTTGCTGAGTTTGGCGACAGCATTCGCTGCGTGACATGGGATGAGCTGCAAGACGTCCTCGCCGGCGCGCCGGCGGGCATTCCCGTGACGGTTGTCCACTGCGCTGCCGATACCGCGTTCGACCTGACTCTGGAGGAAAGCCGGCGGATCAATGTTGGCTTGACGGGAAAAGTGATCGAGGCCCTGAAGGCGGCCCGGTCGCAGGGCGGCGACAAGGATTTGCGTTTGATCCACGTTTCAACGGCCTTTGTCGCGGGAAGACGCCGCGGCCTGATCCGGGAAGATGAGTCTGACGCGAACGCGCGCGGGTCCTCTGATTTCAACAACGCGTACGAGCAATCCAAGTGGGAGGCCGAGCATCTGGTACGCGGGGCGGGAATTCCATGGACGATTGTCCGGCCTTCGATTGTCGTTGGCGACAGCCGCAGCGGTTTCACCCTCCATTTCCGGGTGGTTTACTCGGTGATCCGCCTGTGGTTGCGTGACGTTGTGCCGCGCGCCCCTGTCGCGCGTGATGCCCGCATCGACATCGTGCCGAGTGATTTCGTCGCGGGAGCCATTGTCCGGTTGTGTGAGTTGCCGGCGGCGCAAACGGACGGCAAGACACTGCATCTGTGTTCTGGCGCGGACGCGCCCGGGCCGGTGGATGTCATGGCCGCGGCGGGGCGCG
>CAWUNT010000078.1:0-8494 GCA_963923405.1 uncultured bacterium
GTACGCGGGAGTCCCTTGCTTGCTTCGCGACGTGGACGCAAACCGCGAGCTCATCAAGACACCCGATGCCGGAGGACTCTTTAAAAACGACTCTGACCTCTCCGACACACTGATCTGGATGATCAGGAATCGCAAGACGGGCGGAGGCAAGCGGTTTAACCTGTTGCCAGATGAATTCCGGCAAGAGACAAACTGCAGGCGGTTATTGGAGCTGATTGATGACAACAACTGAAAATTACGAGCACTACACGAGTTATCTCCAGACTCGCAGCCGCCTCGGTGACATTTACCGCCGGCACGTATTGTTCCCCCGCATATGCAGGGAACTTCAGGGCAAGGCCCTTGACATAGGCTGCGGCATCGGAGACTTGCTGGCATACAGACCCAACACGACAGGTATCGACGTAAACCCATACAACGTGGAATTCTGCAAGAAACGGGGCCTTGAAGCTCAAACCATCGTTGATGGGCGCTACCCGTTTCCGGACAGCGCATTTGATTCCGCCATCGCGAATCACGTCATCGAACACCTGGTCGATCCAGCCCCCCTGCTTGACGAGGCAAGAAGAGTCCTGAAGCCAGGCGGGATCCTTTTGATAGGCGTGCCTGGGCGTCGAGGATTCGCGTCCGACCCGGATCACAAGACATTCTATGATTTGAAAAAACTAAAGGCAGTAACCCGCGATTTTGGCTTCAACGTGAATGGATATTTCTACTTGCCTCTGCCGGTTCCGGGTTTGGGACGTCTCATGAGGCAATTCAGTTTGAACCTTGTCGTCGAAAGATCCTGATTGAATGCCGGGTGACCAGCTGAAAATGTTTCTCACTCCCGTGAAAAAAAGAGCCAGGGCTATCGTTGTGACTGGCAACCAGCCAAGGCACCGCGCTTACGCGAATGCGGTGCAGACCTCGAATCGATAAATCCACGGGCTCGTCGACAAGAGAGTCAGCACGTGTTTCATGCTTCAGGCGCTTTTTGGCCGGAACTCAGTACGGTAATACGCGACGAAGCACCTTTGCTTTTTTGGTCCGCTGGATTTCGAAAAAGTCCGGCTTTTGCCTGCCGGGGAACCTTCGAAGGCATTTGAGAAGAGTTTCCGCTTGTTGGGATCGACCCGGCTGCGTTACGGATAATCCAGACACTTCATCCCAGATAGGAAGCACCTGTGTTCCGGAATCTTCTGACAAAACGCAGCGACGGATCAGGCATCCCCGGTGATCGCCACCCCTCCCGCCTTCGAGAGGGTGACGGCGTTCGTGCAGGTTTGTCGCGCCAGTATTTGAAGGGCTGTGGAATTGAAGTTGGTGCATTGCATTCCCCCCTCTGGGTGCCGCCAGACGCGACCGTGAGGTATGTGGACCGGTTGAGCGTACCAGATCTAAGGCGGCATTATCCTGAACTTGGTCGCCTTCCTCTGGTCAAAGTGGACATCGTCGACAACGGAGAAACCCTGGACTCAATCGAGGAATCAAGTCAGGACTTCCTGATCGCAAACCACTTCCTTGAGCACACAGAGGATCCCATTGGTACGCTGAAGCGGCACATCGGTGTCCTTAAGGCCGGGGGGGTTCTTTACCTGGCAGTCCCCGACAAAAGGTGGACTTTTGACGTAAAGCGCCCTGAAACGACACTCGCGCACTTGATTGAGGATCATACCAGGGGAGCCTCCGCATCCTATGACAGTCATGTCCGCGAATATGCGGAATTGGTTGATGGATTGACCGGAGAGGATTTGGACGCGCGGGTCAAGTTCATCAAGGACACCCGGTACAGCATCCACTTCCACGTCTGGACGGACCAGAGTTTCAGGAAATTATTGGAATACCTGCGCGATGAGGCGCGGCTCGGCTTCGAAATCGTTGACTTTCAAACCAATCCTGCTCGCGAGGAAAACATCGCGATCATCCGGAAAGCCTGATGGTGGGTATCGTCAGGCGTCTAGCCTTACCGGTCCTTGGCGTCGTTGCTGTTCTGCACCTGGTTGCGATCGTATCAGCATCCGTCAATTTGCCCTACATGGACGAATGGGAGGCCTTGCAGCCGGGCGCTCTCGGGGGGACCCTGGACTGGCCATGGTTGTTGCGTCCGCACAACGAGCACCGGATCGTCCCGACCAAACTTTTGACGTGGGCGCTTTACAAGGCAACCGGATGGCATCATGTCGCCAACGTGGTGTTCAACTTCTGTTTGTATCTTGTGGAACTGGCGACATTCATCTGGATGCAGCGCAGGATCCTCCCGGAAAAAAAACCGACTGACTCCGCGTGCCTTTCTAAAACCGAGTTCATCTGGTGCTTTTTGGGCTTGTCAGGTCTGGCCTGGGAAAACCATTCATGGGGTTTTCAAAGCCAATTTCATTTCTTCCTTCTGTTTTATTTTTTGGCCATTGGTTTTGCGGTCCGTAACGACCGATTTTTCCGGCTGGCTGGCGTTGCCGCTGTCGCCTCGGCCTTTTCGTTCTCATCCGGCGTCATTTGTGCCGTTGCCGTCGCCGGGCTTCTAATCCTGAGGGCGTTGATCCGGGCAACGCCGTGGCGATTCGCGGCGATTCAGACGGCGATCATTGCTGTTGGTATCATCTCGTGGGGGACGGGTTTTCAGAAAAACACCGGACACCCCGACTACTCCTGGCCGTGGACGAGGCCATTCTGGGACCACTATCTGTCGATGTTGGGGAGCGGCTGGTCGATGCCTGCCGCGTTGAAGGTCCCGGTTGCCCTGAGCGTTTTAGCCTTGTTGGTGATTCATTTCGCAATCGCGATACCCGCTGCCCTGAGTCACGGCCAAAAGCGGCAACTGTATGGCTTGATCAACCTCGGGTTTGCCGGTGGGGGGCTTCTTGCGACTGCGGCAGTAACTTCCCTGGCCCGGGCTGGTCTTGGCGCCGACCAGGGCGCGTCATCCCGATACACGGAATTCACGTTTTTTATTTTACCGCTGGCCTGGACGGCTCTGACCCATTTCCGGGGGATTGCGCCCACTAACACCCTGAAAAAACGGCAAGTAACTGTAATTAAAGCTTCTTTTTTCTTTTTGATTTTCTGGTGTTTCGCACCGGCGTTCGCTTACACCAAGGTCTACAAATGGCACAGGTCCCAGATGCTCGCCGGCCACGCATGTGTCGCCGGGCTCTTCGCGGGCGACCTTCCGGAGCACCACATTTGCGACACCATCTACATCGCGCCGCTTCGGTCGCTTCTTGATCGGGCCGTGGAACTAAACCTTGCTTTTACGGCGGATTACAGGATTAATCGGGGGGTTACCCCATAACCCATCAGCGTGGCCGAGGCGGTTCCGGCTCATGCGCGTCAGGGAGGACGAACCTTGAGAATCCTCATCACAGGTGGCGCCGGATTTGTCGGTTCGTCACTCGCGCGCAAGTTCAAGTCCGAAGGCGCTGACATTGTCGCGTTTGACAACCTTCGCCGGCGCGGATCCGAGCGAAATGTTCTCGATTTTCAAAAACGCGGCATCGAATTCGTTCATGGCGACATCCGCAATGCCGCTGATGTGGATGCCATCCCCGGGGATTTCGATATCGTCATCGACGCATCTGCTGAGCCCAGCGTTTTGGCTGGTACTGACGGTAACGGCATCCGTTACCTGAACGACACCAATTTGAATGGCACCCTGAACTGCCTGGAGTTCGTCAGGACGCGCAAATCAAAACTGATTTTCCTGAGCACCAGCCGCGTCTACTCGATCAAGGCCCTTCAGAGCATCAAACTGCGCGAAGACGCCACCCGTTTCGCAATCAGCGAGACCGGTAACCTTCCAGGCCTCACAAAGGAAGGTGTCACTGAAGATTTTCCCGTCGTGGGTCACGGGTTCCGCTCGCTTTACGGCGCGACAAAACTCGCCTCTGAGCTTTTTGTCGAGGAATACGCCCAGACCTTCAACATGCCGGCCGTCATCGACCGTTGCGGCGTGATCGCCGGCCCCGGGCAATTCGGCAAAACCGACCAGGGAGTGTTCACGATGTGGGTGGCACGCCACCTGTGGTCGCAACCCCTGCAGTACACAGGATTCGGTGGCCAGGGAAAACAAGTGCGGGACTTGCTGCATCCGGCGGACCTGCACGACCTCCTCAAACGCCAGATCAAGGCGCTTCCTGACCTGCGCGGCGAAACTTTCGTCGCGGCCGGCGGCCAGCACGGATCGGCAAGTCTGCTTGAGTTCACCAACATCTGTCGCCGCGTTTGCGGCAACAGCCCGGAAATCAAAAGCAATCCCCAAACTGCCTCCGTCGACGTTCCGTTCTTTGTCGGCGACTCCGGCAAATGCAAGAAAACTTTTGGCTGGGCACCGAAAGCAACCCCGGAAGACATTGTCAGGGATATCGCGGATTGGCTCCGCAGCGATGAACCGGATTTGAAACCGCTTTTCGCGTGAAGCAGAAAAAAAGGACACTGAACCCATGAGCGTCGCCATTGTTACAGGATCGTCGGGACTGATCGGCAGCGAAACCGTACGCGCCCTTCACGCCAAAGGATTTGACGTCGTCGGAATTGATAACAACATGCGGGCCTATTTTTTCGGCGCTGACGGGTCAACCGACTGGGCCGCAAAGGAATTGACCAAGTCACTTCCGAAGTACACCCATGTCAATCTCGATATCCGCGATCAAGAGTCCGTCAACAACCTGTTCGCGAAATACGGAAAATCGACCGCGATCGTCGTTCACTGCGCGGCGCAGCCATCTCATGACTGGGCCGCGAAAGAGCCCGTCACGGATTTCGGAGTGAACGCCCTCGCGACACTTTATTTGCTGGAAGCCGCCCGGCACCACTGCCCGGATGCGACGTTCATCTTCACGTCAACGAACAAAGTCTATGGTGACACGCCAAACTTCCTGCCGCTCGTGGAGACACCGACCAGGTGGGAGTGCGACGCCTCGCACAAGTACGCAAAACACGGCATCGACGAATCGATGACGATTGACCAGAGCAAGCACTCGGTATTCGGCGCATCAAAAGTCGCAGCCGATGTGATGGTCCAGGAATACGGCCGTTATTTCGGCATGAAGACCGGCATTTTCCGCGGCGGTTGCCTGACGGGCCCGGCGCATAGCGGCGCCGAACTGCATGGATTTCTTGCGTATCTCGTCAAATGCCAGCTGACCGGCCGGCCCTACACCATTTTCGGATACAAGGGCAAACAGGTCCGCGACAACATCCACAGTTATGACCTCGTCAACGCCTTCTGGCATTTCCATCAGAATCCGAAGCCAGGCGCCGTTTACAACATGGGCGGCTCGCGCCACAGCAACTGCTCGATGATCGAGGCCATCAGCATGGTCAAGGAAATCTCAGGTCGCGAACTCACCTACACCCTGTCCGACCAGGCCCGCGCGGGCGACCACATCTGGTGGATTTCCGACGTCAGGAAATTCCAGAAGGATTACCCGGGATGGGAATACCGTTATGACATGAAGGAAATCCTGAAAGAGATCGTCCACGCAACGGCGGAAAGGGAAAAGGTCCGCCTGTGAAATCACACATGAAACTATCTGTTGTCATCCCTGCTCATAACGAAGAAGGATGCATCCAGGGAACGCTGGATGGACTTGCCAACGAACTGGCCCGCGAGAACATCGATCATGAGATCCTCGTGATCAACGACAATTCTCGCGACAGTACCGAAGACATTTTGAAGAGGATGTCAGGCTCCAACCCGCGGATTCGGTATATCAACAACCGCCCGCCAAACGGGTTTGGTTTCGCCGTCCGTTGCGGACTCGACAATTTCCAAGGCGACGCCGTCGCCGTTTACATGGCCGACGCTTCCGATGACCCGCGGGACCTCGTGAAATTCTGGCGCAAACTTGAAAATGGATACGACTGCGTCTTCGGAACGCGCTGGCAGCGCGGTGGCAAGACGATTGACTATCCGTGGCCAAAACGCGTCCTCAATCGTCTGGCCAACACGTTCATCCAGATGGTGATGCAGCTGCGTTATGACGACACGACCAACGCGTTCAAACTTTACCGGCGCGAAGTAATCAACGGACTCCAGCCTATCCTCAGCCATCACTTCAACTTGACCGTTGAATTGCCCCTGAAGGCCATTGTCCGCGGTTATTCGTACGCGGTTGTCCCCAACTCGTGGACGAATCGAAAAGCCGGCGAATCCAAGTTGAAGATCAAGGAAATGGGCTCCCGTTATCTCTTTATCGTCCTTTATTGCCTGATCGAGAAGTGGCTGTCGCGCAAGGACTACCACCGCAGCAAGCACGGGGCACACCCACACCCAAAGTTCGTGCCCGCAGGAGCTGAAACGTGAAACTCATCGTCACCGGCGGCGCCGGCTTCATCGGGTCGGCGGTTGTACGTCTGGCCCTCACGCGTCCCGGCTACAAAGTCGTCAACGTTGACAAGCTCACTTACGCGGGCAGCCTCGAGAACCTGAGGTCGATCGAAAATCATGCCGGTTATACGTTCGTCAAAGCCGACATCTGCGACCGGCGCGCGATGGATGATGTCTTCAGTGCGCATGAGCCCGACGCAATTCTCCATCTGGCCGCGGAAAGCCACGTTGACCGCTCGATCGACGGCCCCGGGGATTTCATCCAGACGAATGTCGTCGGTACCTACACTTTGCTGGAGGCCGCACGGAAATATTGGACGGCACTTCCCGACGGAACGAAAAAGCACAAATTCCGGTTTCAGCACATCTCGACGGACGAGGTGTTTGGCAGCCTCGGCGATGCCGGTTTCTTCAGCGAGACAACCCCGTACGCGCCGAACAGTCCCTACAGCGCCAGCAAGGCCTCTTCCGACCATCTGGTCCGCGCGTGGCGCGAGACGTTTGGTTTGCCGACCGTCACGACCAACTGCAGCAACAATTACGGGCCATATCATTTCCCCGAGAAGCTCGTTCCCTTGATGATCCTCAATGCCCTGGAAAACAAGAAGCTTCCTGTTTACGGCAAAGGCGACAACATCCGGGACTGGCTATATGTCGAGGATCACGCAGAGGCCCTGCTGACGGTTCTGGAAAAAGGCAAAACCGGCGAGACGTACTGCGTGGGCGGCCGTAACGAGAAGACCAATCTGAGTGTCGTCGAGACCATTGTCGACCTCGTTGACCAGATGGCCCCCCGTCCAGACAAGTCCAGCCGTCGTGATCTGATCACTTTTGTCGCCGACCGCCCGGGACATGATCACCGTTACGCTATCGATGCCGGCAAGATCAAACGCGACTTGGGCTGGGCTCCGAAGGAAACCTTCGAGTCCGGGATCCGCAAGACCGTCGCCTGGTATCTGGAAAACCGCGACTGGTGCCGCAAAGTCCAAGAGGGCAAATACCAGCGCGAGCGACTCGGGATGAAAAAGTAGGAAACATCATGCCAAATAAACTCAAGACCCATACGGCCGGGGAAATTTCGAAGAGCGTCAACCGCAAAGGGATCATCCTCGCGGGCGGCTCTGGAACGCGCTTGCATCCGCTGACCCTGGCCATGAGCAAGCAGATGCTGCCGGTTTACGACAAGCCGATGATCTACTATCCGCTGGCTACTTTGATGCTGGCCGGGATCCGGGAGATCCTGATCATCTCGACCCCTCAGGATCTTCCGAATTTCAGGAAGTTGCTGGGATCGGGCGAGCAATGGGGAATTTCTCTCAACTATGCCGAGCAGCCATCTCCCGATGGCCTGGCCCAGGCCTTCATCATCGGCGAAAAGTTTGTCGGGCGGGACCATAGTTGCCTGATTCTCGGCGACAACATCTTCTACGGCAGTGGCCTCGGCCGCTCGCTCCGCGACGCGCACCTCAGCGAAGGCTGCGCGACGGTCTTTGGATACTACGTGCGTGATCCAGAGCGCTATGGCGTCGTCGAATTCGACCGGGACGGCAGTGTCGTGAGCCTCGAGGAAAAACCAAAGTCGCCGAAATCGAATTACGCGGTCACAGGACTTTATTTCTATGACAACGACGTCGTGGACATCGCGAAGAACCTGAAACCTTCGCCGCGTGGCGAACTGGAAATCACGGACGTCAACATCGAGTACCTGAAGCGCGGGAAGTTGCACGTCAACTTGCTTGGTCGCGGAACGGCATGGCTTGACACCGGGACGCATGAATCCCTGGTCCAGGCGACGAACTTCGTCGAGGCGGTTGAGAGCCGCCAGGGACTCAAGATTGCCTGCCCGGAAGAAATCGCCTGGCGCATGGGATTCATCACGACAGAGGCCCTCGAGAAGTTGGCGCACCCTCTCGCAAAAAGTGGTTATGGGAAGTACCTGCTCGACGTGATCACTCGTGAAGGTCGCTGAGGACATGAAAGCCACGCGACTTGAGATCCCTGATGTCGTGCACCTTGAACCCAAGGTCTGGGGCGACGCGCGCGGGTATTTCTACGAATCATGGTCGCGCAAAAGATACGAGGAAGCCGGAGTCCATGGCGATTTTGTCCAGGACAACGTGAGTTTCTCGCGCCGCGGCGTTTTGCGCGGGCTGCATATCCAGAACCCGAATACGCAGGGAAAACTGG
>CAWUNT010000079.1:0-8374 GCA_963923405.1 uncultured bacterium
ATCCCGGGATTCGGAAAACTGCCGCATCCGATCGGGCTTGGCGC
This sequence comes from uncultured bacterium, assembly GCA_963923405.1. Classification (GTDB taxonomy): domain Bacteria; phylum Bdellovibrionota_B; class Oligoflexia; order Oligoflexales; family RGVZ01; genus RGVZ01. The sequence continues at coordinate 45 of CAWUNT010000079.1, forward strand.
CGGATTCGAGCGTGATGGCGCGCGACTGCGGGCCCTTGGCCCCATGGGGCTTGCCTTTGCCGAAGTCGGGTCGGTCATGCTCGCTCCACCGGGGCGTTCCTTGTCCTCCGCGGGTGATGCGCCAGGTCGGGGCATCGTCCTCGGTGCCCGGGGGCGCCAGGTCCCGGCCTTGGGGCCCACTGCCGGAATCAGCTGGCATGCCTCGGCCGGCAACCTGGATCAGGTCGCCGCCCGTGTGTCCGGCCCGGTCGCGATCAATCTGGAAGTCCCGTTGTGGCTGGGGCCTGTGCGCGCGGTGGCGGCCGTCATGTCCGCCTTGCTCCGCCTCTCGCAAGGGCGCAAGCCAGTTGTGGTTTTATCTTGGGGCGCCTCCGTGCCGGATCACCGGACCGTGGTGGCCGTTCTTGAGGCCCTGGCTTCCGAGGCGGCCTTGATGCAGGGCTTGCCGGTATGGGTAAAGCTTGCTCCGGGGCCGGGGAAAGTCGCCTTCCAGAACATGGTCGAAACCATCGCGGACTTGGGATATCAGGGGATTGTCGCGGGTTCGTCGCGTCACGTCTCATGGCCGGATCCAGCCCTCGTTTCAGGGGCGCAGGCATTGTCGGTGACCAACCAGTTGCTCGAGTGGGCATGGGCGGTCCACAAAGGGAATTTGCCGATGATTGGATCCGGTGGCGTCACGACTGGAGAGGAGGCTTTCCAGAAAATCCTTCGTGGGGCTTCCGGGGTCGAGATCATGACGGCTTTGTGGTTGCGTGGGCCCTTGGCCGCGAGGGCCATCCGGTCGGAACTTCTGGCGGAAGTCCGCAGGTCTGGCGCGAATTCCCTCGTCGAGTGCGTTGGAGCTTTCTACAGCGCCTGATTTTTCAAGGTATTTCGAGCAGGAACCAAGACTGTGTCCATTCAACTCCCGATTGTCAGGCGAATCCGCGAGAACGTTCACGGCACGATCGACATCTCCGATCTTGAGGACCGGGTCCTGTCCCATCCTTACGTGCAGAGACTGCGTCGCATCAAACAACTCGCGTTCCTTCAATATGTCTTCCCTGGCGCGTCCCATTCCCGTTTTGAGCACTCCCTGGGCGTCATGCACCTGGCGGGTGTTGCCTGGGAAAAATTGCGCGCCAACCAGAAACGCCTCGCATCCAGCGCGTTGCAATTCGACGATTACCACGACCGGGAGTTGCGCGGAGGCGGCGGGGCACACGGTTTGCTTTCGCCTACGTTCCCGGTGGCCAATGAGTTTTTCGAGTCGGCATACACTCTCCAGGCCCTGCGCCTCGCTGCCTTGTTGCATGACCTGGGTCATCCACCATTCTCCCATTCAGGTGAGGCTTTCCTTGCGTCATGGAAGACAGTCCAGGAATCGGCGAAGCCGCGTCCCAAGTGGCTGGACCATTGGCTGGACAAGAAAGTCGATGATCTGGTGAAGGCCGGCAAGGATCCGTCCAGGCAAAAAGTCCGGCATGAGGTGTTCACCTTGCTGCTCCTCGATCGCCTGTTCCGGGATGTGTATTCCCAGAATCCGGATGTGATGTGGATCGAGCCCCAGGACATCGCTTCGATCATGACGCCGGAGATTCCGCCAGTGGACGGATCCCCGCTCTGGCGCTTCGGCGCGTACCGTTTCTGCAACGAACTCATTTCCGGCGAGTTCGATGTGGATCGCATGGATTACTTGCTGCGCGACTCACGGGAATGCGGTGTCGTTTACGGGATTTTTGACGAGAGCCGGATCCTGAACTCCCTTGGCATGTACTTCGATCCCAGGGAGCAATCTGTCCACCTTGCCATTCAATTTTCCGGAATGGCAGCCTTCGAGGATTATCTGCGCGCCCGGCACTCGATGTACCTGCAACTGTATTTCCACAAGACCGCGGTGGCCGCCGAGGCCATGATCAAGCACCTCTCGCGCGCGATCCCGGGCTGGACCTTGCCGGCGGAACCTGAACAGTACGCGCGAATTGACGAGCACAGCATTTACGGCGCCTTGCATGAAGCGGCGAAATCCGCTCTTGCGCGCGATCCGGATGCCCTTGCCCAATTCACCGGGACGCTTGATGATTTGCTGCTCAACCGTCGGTTCTGGAAACGGGTGTTTGAAATCAGCGGCCAGGTTGATCAGGCGGCCGCGGACAAGATGATAGGGCAGGCCGAGTCGATCATCAGCGCTGCCAGCTGCCCGGTGGAGCGGATTTCCAGTGCCAACTCGTTGACGCGATTCCGGCCTCGCGGGTCCAAGGACGAGCCCTCGCGTTACAAGTTGCGGTTGATCAAAAAAGACGATCGCCAGGTCCCGCGCGTTTATCCGATCGAGGATTTTTTCACCCTCAACACCAGTGACTCCAGCGCGATCCGCGCGCAGATCACAAGGTTGTACGTTCCATCGGGGCAGTCGAAAGATGGCCATCCCTGGCCTGAGCTGGTTCGCGCGCGTTTGCGTGAATCGCTCTCTTGAAGAGAGGATCCTTCGGCTCTGCCTCAGGATGACGTCGGGAGAGGATCCTTCGCTACGCTCAGGATGACGGGCAACAAAAAACCCACCCGGGGTTTTGCGGTGAAGGGGGAAACCCTCAGGTGGGCCGCATTCCAGGGCGGCTTGCGCCGCGCCTGAAAAATCATTTTCCGGAACTGTTTACTTGGCTTTTGCCTTGAGCTCGTTGCCCGGGCGGAAAACCGGAACCGTGCGGGCCGGGATCTTGATCGATTCGCCGGTCTGCGGGTTGCGGCCAGTGCGGGCCTTGCGCTTGGAGACGGTGAAGGTGCCGAAACCGATCAGCTTCACGCCATCGTTCTTCTTGATGTTCTTCTCAACGGTACTGACGAAAGCGTTAAGCCACGCTTCGCAGGAGCTCTTGGTCTGGTTGGTTTCGTTTGCCATCGATTCGATCAGTTCAGCGCGATTCATCTACTACCTCTCCAAATTGGTTGTACAAAAAAAACTCAGAGCAATTCCATGTCTGTAATGGGTTGGCTGTTGAAGTTGTCCGAATACTGGAAGTCCGAAGTCGGAACGACATCGTTCTTCATACCGGTACTCTTGAAAGTTGCCCGGTAGACGTCGCATTCGATGTAGTCGAAGACTTTCGGGAATGGAAAATGCGTGCAAGCGTGATCGCCCGCATTTTTCATCTTCAGGCCGCAACGGTCCTGAAATTCGATCGTCTTGCCGTCAGCGGCGACCTTTCCGTGGCGCACATGATGCGGGCAGCGCTTGCAAAGCATGGAAGCATCCTCTCCTTGGATACGTTCGACTGGCTGTGCCGATAGCGATCTTTTTTTTCTTGCTTGTGTTGGAGTGTACCAAGTGTTTGGCGTTGTGCAAGCCCCAAAACGGTTGCCTCCTCGTCAATTGACCCCCCAGCCGTCCTTTTGCTAGTTTGTGGGTCGCTCGTTAACAGGAGGCGCGCATGGCCTGGTTGAATCGTGAGAAGGCTCCGCTGGCAAAGAGCCTGAAAAAGGATCCGCCAAGTGGATTGTGGGAGAAGTGCTCCGAGTGCGGTGAGATTGTTTTCCGCAAGGACTTCGTCGCGAACCTCAATGTCTGTCCGAAGTGCAACCATCACTTTGCCATGCCTGCGGAGGACCGGATTCGTTCGTTCCTCGATGTCGACTCCTTCGAGGAATCGGACGCGGAGCTTTGCAGCACGGATCCACTGGAGTTCAAAGACTCCAAATCCTATCGCCAGCGCTTGCGTGACATGCACAACAGGACTGGCCGGTACGATGCGATCATCACGGGACGCGGCTTGCTGTGTGGCCGTCCGGTGCATCTCGGGGTTTTTGACTTCGAGTTCATGGGTGGCAGCATGGGCTCCGTTGTCGGTGAGAAACTGGCGCGGTTGTTTCTCCGCGCGGCTGAGACGCGTGAGCCTGCTGTAGTCATCACGTCGTCTGGTGGCGCGAGGATGCAGGAGGGTATCCTCAGCCTCATGCAGATGGCGAAGACTTGCGCCGCTCTGGCTAAAATGCGTGACGCCGGCGTTCCGTTCATTTCTGTGCTGACGCACCCGACGACGGGCGGGGTTGCCGCCAGTTTCGCGATGCTGGGGGACATCAACATCGCGGAGCCGAAGGCCCTCATCGGTTTCGCCGGTCCCCGCGTCATCCAGCAGACCATCCGCGCGAATCTCCCGGAGGGGTTCCAGCGCTCCGAGTTCCTTCTCGAGCACGGCATGGTCGACATGATTTGCCACCGGGATTCACTGCGTGTCACGATCGCGCAATTGTTGAACATCCTGCTGCCTTCAACCGGCCACAAGCACTGAGCCATCCATCAAGGCGTCGCCGCCTGTGACCATCCGTTTCGAAGAACTGTTCGCCAAGCGCCTGTCCCGGATCAAGCCGGGGCTGGCGCGCGTGCAGGAGGCCAACGAGAGCCTCGGCTGGGTCTCCTGTCGCATCCCTTCGATCATGATCGTGGGCACCAACGGCAAAGGCACCACGTCGGCTTTCCTCTGGCGTTTGCTTTCGTTGGCTGGCCTGCGTTGTGGTTTGTTCACCTCACCGCATTTGTTGTCGTTTGCCGAACGCATCCAGATGTCGGATCAGCCCGTTACCGAGAATGACCTGGAACGCGCGATTCCGGACCTGGTCTCGCGACTGGATCCCGGGCTCTGGGCGGAGCTGTCTTTTTTCGAGGCATCCTTGCTTCTCGGATTTCGCGTCTGGCAGAGGCGTGGATCCCAGGTGAATATCCTGGAAGCCGGACTCGGGGGGCGGCTTGATGCCACCAACATCGCGAACCCTGATCTTTGCGTCATCACCAGTATCGGTATCGATCACGCGGATTATCTTGGTGGCACCGTCAAAAAGATCGCGTTTGAGAAAGCCAGCATCATTCGTCCCGGCAGGCCCGCATTTGCCGGGTTTGAGGTCCGCAATCCCGATGATGCCGATGCCATGCGGGTGATCGAGGCCGTGGCTGAGTCAAGGGCGGCGCCACTTTTGCGCCTTGGTCGTGATTTCGGGTACGCGGAAACGCCTGCGGGCGTCAATTTCTGGTTCGATCCGCGCGGTCGCCTTCCGGGCCGTCCCTTCCGTCTGGAAGCGCGACTGCCCGCGTTTTTCGATGGCGCGGCACCATACCTGATCGAGAATTTTTGCGTCGCTGCCGCGGCGGCCTTTTGCTGGCTGCGGGACAGGGCTGCGAAGGCAGGGCAGCCATTTGACGTGGCACGGAACATGGCTGTCTTGTTTCAGGCCTTTTCGGCCGCGGGCGGGCCATGGTCACCGGTCTTGTGCGGCAGATTTCATCCCGTGCGTGCCCCGTCTGGATCGCGTGACCGCGAGTTCTTGTTTGACGTGTGTCACAATCCGCATGGCGCGCGACGCTTTGTGGAGGCTCTCGATCGAGCCTTCGGCAAGGACGCGACTTTGCCCGGCCTTGTCTCGATCCTCAACGACAAGGATATCGCCGGGATCCTTGACGTTTTGTCAGGAAAGCTTCACCCCGTTGTGCTATTTAAAATTTCAAACGACCGGGGTCTGAAACACGATTCCATCCCGAGGCCATTTCGCGATCTGCCATTGGCGGCAGATTTCACGGAAGCCACGCGGTGGATGGAGGAGATGATGGCTGCGAGGCCGGAGTCTTCTGAACGGTCGGGTCCTTGGGTGGTTTGCGGCTCTGTGATGGCAGTTGGAGAAGCGCTTGGAGTTGTCACCGGAACAGATTCAGGAACCGCGTTTTCGCAGTCAGGGGCCCCGCGCGGACCGCGCGAAGCAGCCCTGGCCGCGGCTCTCACGCTCTGCCATCGCGTTCGCGACCGGGATCCTGTCGCTCGCGGCGTTGATCCTGATTCCCCGGACAGCCCGCGCCCAGTCTGAAGGCGATTCCATCTCCAGGTTCACAGGCCCTTTCGACAATGTTCCGGAACTGTTTTTTGACGCGCGCAGTTCCAGTTTCACGCGCGACGGCAAGCAACAGATATTCGAGGGCGATGTGATCGCCCTCGGGTCGGGTAACGTGATTTCCGCCGACCGGATTTTGTTCGACCAGGCGGCGGGAACAATTGAGGCCGACGGCCACATCGTGATCATCAGCAATCGTCAGGTGTTCACCGGCGAGCGCCTCCGGTTCTTTGTCAGTTCGGGGGATTTCAAGCTCGAATCCGCCGTGATGACAGTCAACGACCCGGATCAGGCCAGTCAGATATCGCGCTCGATCCTGGGCTTTTCGCAGGCCGAGATTGATTTTGAGATGGCCCGCCAGAATCGTCTGAAGGTCATCCGCGACTCGCGCGCCAGGTTGCGTGAGTCGTCCCGCGTGGCGGCAGCGGCAGGCGAGCGGTTGTCCGACGACCTCGTCGACCGGTACGCGCTGTTGCTGGAGCAGGAAGATCTGGTCCGCGCCCAGGAAAACCCGGCATTGGCACGACTGGGCAACGACCGCCGGATGGTCTACCAGCGCAGACGTTTATACTGGGAGAAGAATCGCGAGGATCTTTTCCGCAAGTTCGGCGGGTCTGGCGCGTCAGCGGCATATTTCCGCATGGGCGGACAGACGATCGAGAGAAAAGGCGGCAACGACTTCACGATGCAGGATGCCCTGTTCACTTCGTGCCGCTGCGATCCGGGAGAGGATCCGGCCTGGGCGATTCGCGCGCAGCGCAGCGAAGCCCAGGTGGGTGGTTACGCGGATTTCAAAAATGCCGTGATCGAGATTGGTGGCGTCCCGGTTTTTTACTTGCCTTACTTCCGTGTCCCCGTGAAGGACTCGCGGCAATCCGGTTTCCTGCTGCCTGTCTTCAGTCACGACCCGGTATCCGGAACCGTGTTCTCGCAACCGGTTTACTTTGATTTCGGCCCGTCGGCGGACATGACGGTCGCGACGGAATTCTTTGAGCAAAGGGGCACGCGACTGTCTCTGGAGGCCCGGCAGCAGAGTCGTATCAGCGAGGGCTGGTCGTTGAACCTGGAGGGGATGCGCGACCAGATTTGGCTGCGAGACATTCGCCGGCGCCAGATGTTGTCTGGCGTGTTCACAAGGGGGCTTGCCCTCGCCCGGCGCCAGTCCGGCGCGAGTTTGCTGAGTAAAACGGCCGGTTCTTCCGTGGAGCCAGTAGCGGATCAAAATGCCCTTGTGGAGAGGCTGTCCTCACCGGACTACTGGAATTCCGTCAACGAGGATTGCCTTTCCGCGGATCCGGCTCGTCAGGCAGCGTGTGACACGGATTTGCGTCGTCAATTGGCGGCGCCATCCAACTTGTGGCGCGGCAGCGCGAACTGGCAGGGCCTGAAATTTCTCAGCCCGCGCCTGTCTGTGATGACTTCAGGATCCATCCAGACAGACCACCGCTATGATTACGATCTTTACTTGCCGGACGATTTCCAGTCGGCAGTCTTGCGTGGGCGCGCTTACCCGGCGTTTCACCACTCAGGGTTCATGGCGCACTACGATACCCGCGATTTTTATGCCGGCGCGGGCAGTTTGTTCGCGGATAACATCCGTTCTGCCGGTCATTTCGACGGAGAACAGATGCCGTTCGCGTTTTCGGCGCAGAGCCGCCTGTTTCGCCTGACGCCTGACGACGAGACGCGTTTTCCTGTCTACGGGAACCTGCGTTACCGGCATCTCGAGATCCGTGATTTCGGTCCCCCGGACAGTTTTGCCGGATCTACGATTGAGTCCCTCGGGGACGGGCGTTGGCAAAGCCTTGACTTGCGATTGCTGGCTCCCGTCAGCAGTCGTTCCGCGGTCAAAGTGGATCAGTTCGTGGACGCCGAGACGCGCCTGGTTTCGGCCAGCGCCTATCAGGACCGTCCCACCAACGAATCCAGTTGGCGCCTTGGTGTTCGCTTCCAGTTGCCGCTGGATGGTCTTGCCGATGTGACCAGTGTTTTGCCAGCGGCAGATTCGCCCCTTTCGGATTCTCGCAGGTTTCTTCAGCACTTGATGAACTGGTCGGTCACATTCGCCGCCCGACCGGTGGTGGTCCGCGATGGCCCGTACGGCAGCGAGGCTTTATCCGATGGCGGCGTTCCGACCTATTTCCAGTCGGATCGCTCGGAACCGCGAACGGATTCAACGGACATGGATCTTCCAGAGGAGGACCAGTTCCGCGCGTACCAGACCGTTGGGCTTTCCACGTCGCACCGCTGGCGTCTGTTCACTCGCGGCTGGCGCATGGTTCCCGCGGACCTGATCGAGGCGGATCGTTCTACACGCGCGGACATCGCCTCGCCTCCGGCGCAGCGGTCGGGGAAGGACCTGCAGGATCTCGCCCGTCGTGAACTCCTTTTTGCGCTGGATCGCCCGCTCAAGGGATACGATGACATGTTCGGCGCCGACGGCTCGAAACGATTTTTCAATCGTTACGCGCTCGAGG
>CAWUNT010000080.1:0-8183 GCA_963923405.1 uncultured bacterium
GGGATTACCTGAAAATTCTTTTGCCAGCGCTCCTGGTCGCGGCGTTGGTTGCCTTGAAATCCCATGTCGCCTTTGGCGCTGAAATCTCCGACATCAAGATAACGGCCCCGGCTGGCTGGGAAGTCACCCCGGGCATGGCAGGGGCAAGCCTCGTCATGCAAGAACCGCAGGCTGACATGAGCGCCGTTGAAAAGGCCGCGGCCAAGACCGGCCAGGCCCAGACGACTTTCCGTCGTAACATCACGGTCGCCGCGATCCATAAAGGTTCCCCGATTGACGAGCAGCGCGCGACCGAGTTGAAGGCCGAACTTGAGAAGCGTTTTGGCCAGAGTTCCGCTGTGCGTGATTACCAGGTGACCGAACACAAGTTTTTCAATTACCGCGGCAAAAATGACGGCCTTGTGATGTACTCGTCTCTCGTCCTGAGCGATGTGCCTGTGATGCAAATGCACATTCTGGTTTCTGGCGCCGAGAAGCAGTACCTGCTGACCTACACGGACCTGGCATCGTCGATCACGAATGCCAACAACCCGGCATTCGAGGCGGCCTGGAATTCCATGGTTTCCGTTGAAGTGGAAGGCGCCACGCCAAAGCGTTTTGGAGACAGGGAAAAGGCGATGGCTGGCGCTGCCGGCGGCATCGTGATCCTTCTCGCGTATCTCGCGATCCGCAGGTTCACCAGGTCGGGTCGCAACCCGGTCCAGGAAGCCGACATGATGCTCGCCGAGGAAGCCGGCGCGACCAACAAGTCATCGGATTTCATGCTGGGCAGCTCGCTGGCGACCCTTCCAGTGGCATGGGACTTGAGCGGCAAGGGCATCAGCGATGACGGAACCTTCGACGCTCCGGCAGTCAGCTCGATCTCGAACTTCTGACCTTGAATCCAACAAAGAAGAAAGCCCGCCAGATTGGCGGGCTTTTTTTTACTGTTTTTCGCACATCCTGGTCACCGTGTTGAAAACCTCACCCGACGCGCAAGATCCCGGGGAGGTAACAACGTCAACATCGCCGCCGTATCCACCGTTGTTTCCGCTGTTGCCACTCTCAATCCGCGGGACGGGGATGACCTCGACAGCGGCCAGTTTTACATTGGCGTCGGGAAATCCGTCGAAGGAACTCTCGACAACCCGTCCCTGGTATTTCTGTCCGATCCCGCCCGCGCTGATCCACAAGTACTTGCATGAGTACTTGATGTCGCCGCGAGCCTCGACGGTGAACGTGAATGATTTGTTTGGCGAGCCAGCCGGATCCGCGTACTCCGCGACATTCGCGATGCGCGGATTGCAGTCCAGCGAGGCCGTGACCGGCGCGTCATTGGCCGCGGGAGTGAATATGACCGGGACCTGCAGCGAGAATGTCTTGCCTGGCTGGCGCGGGATCACGCGCTCGAACAGCGGCTGCAGGTTGGCGCTGGCGAAAAGTTGGCCCCGGGTGTCTTCCCCGATCTTGATGGCCTTGGCCCAGTAAAGGGTTCCTGGTTCACCGACAAACCTGAGGTCCGCCGACTGGTAGAGGGCCCGGACTTTGAGGTCGCAGAGCTGGTCGCGAAAGAACTTGTCAGACTGGAAGAGTATCTTGCCATCGGACTGTAGCGTGCCATTGGTGGTCTCCGTGCAGCCCGACAACTGATACGCCACCGGGAACTGGGAGTTGGATTCCGCGGCGGTAGCCTCCAAGCCGATTGGCGAGACATAGAGCTTCGCCGAGTCCAGCCTGATCCGTCCGGCCCGGCGGGGCGTCTTGCATGAGGATACGGTGGCGCCCAGAAGGATCGCCAGGGCCACAAAACTGGCCACGCGCGGGTTCATCGGGTGCTTCACGTCAGGGTCCTCCCCCGGGGATGTATCCGGTCATTTGTACTGGCTTTGTTGTCTGCCCTGATTCTATCATGTGGGTCTGCGATGTGGGACTGCCATGTGGGCATATGTTTCGGTCCCCCTTACCCGACGATGAGAGACCGGTTGAAGATGAGCGACAAGAGCAAGACCCAGTCAGGAACGGGTGCCAACTACAAATGGTTCTGGGACCTGCTGGACGACTACCTGTCGAAGCAGGCCCTGAAGCAAACCCGCCAGCGCAAAATTGTGGTCGAGGAATTCCTGCGGCTCGACCGTCACGTCGACGCTGAGGATCTGTTCAACATCGTTCGCAAGAAGGACGCGAAGATCGGCCTCGCGACGGTGTACCGGACGTTGAACCTCCTGAAGGAGGCGGGTCTGGCCGACCAGAAGTCTTTCCGCGACGGGCGTTCCGTATTCGAGGTGCATCGCCCGGACCAGCACCACGACCATTTCATTTGCATCGACTGCGGCAAAGTCGTCGAGTTCGAGAACGAGGAAATCGAGGTTCTGCAGGAGAAGGTCGCGGAGCAGCTCGGGTTCAAGTTGGCAGGACACCGCCTGGACTTGTATGGCCGGTGCGTCAGGCGTGACTGTGACGTGGCCGGCAACTACCGGCCGTGAAGTGACTGGAAGGCCTTGAAGGAGTCACTCCAGATTTTTCCTGACGTGGCTCCGATCGGTTCATAGGCTTTCACCACGAACCAGGTCAGCGTGATCGTAGCCCCCAACCAGAACAGTGTTTGCGCGGCGAGGCGGAAGTTCCGGTCCTGACGCCATTTCTGGCGCATGTCGTCGAGAAGCTCCGCGGCCATCTTTGCCGTGTCGATGACAACGTTTGTGAATCCCCCGGTTGGCTCTTCCGTGTCGGGGCCTGTGGACCTGACCGGACTCAGACGCCTGATTTTCCAGCGACTCGCCGGCTGTTGGCCCGTGTTGGCGTCGTTGACGTCGTTGGCCTGAGATACGGGTTGTGTTTCTGGACCGGCGTCAGCGGACACCTTCATGCCTGATACCGCATTGTCCGGAAGAGCCGGCTGATCCTGGTTCCGGGAAGGCTCCAGGAAGGCCTTCATCTGGTCGGCTACGAACTCCGGCAGTGTCGCGGAAAGTTGAGCCCGTTGCGCGTGATTGAGGTCTGATAGCGCGAACTCAGCGACGTAAGGGTGCAGCGCATGTTCCGGGCGCGGATCCTTGTAGTTGCTGGTCAATTTCACAAAAACAGGCCGCTTGAACAGGCGCGTGAGCAGAGGCGATTCGACCTTCGCCAGCGCGTAACGACCCACGGGCAGTCCGGTGAGGATCGTGCCTTGCAGTGGATGCAGACGACTCATGCGGGCCGGGACACTGATTTCCGCGAATGAAAGGACGTGCTCCGGCGGCAAGTAGACAATGTCTGGACGGTCAAACTCCGTGGATTTGACGGAGTTGCTGAGGAACCTGGTCTTGATCGTCTCGCGCACAATGCTTGCTTTCTGGGGCAGCGAGAACACGGGGCGGTGGTGGTACAGGGCGCGTAGTTTGTTGAAGTCGACCTTGTCGCCAAGGACGAGGACGGGGACATGGGGCTCGATGCTGTTCATGAGGCTCGCGAATTGCGCGCCTCCACTGTCAGCCGCGAGGGTGTCCTCGATCAGCACAATGTCGGGCGAGAAGTAGCGTGGCTCGATGGGGATGCCGTGACGCTGCAGCGCGGCCGAGAGCTTGAAACGCGGCGGCGGGAGGACGTCAATGATCTCGTTGCGCAGTGTGGCAGTCTCGACCGCGAGAAAAACCCTGCAGCTGGGTCCGATACCACTGTTGCGCAAGTCCCGCAGAACGAACTGGACGGGTTCCCTGAATTTGGGTGGAACAGACCATTTGCAAATGGTTGCTTGTGAGAACCTGTAGAAGAGGAAACTGTTGCGGGTGCTCACAACTTCCAGTTTGAGGCTGGGCAGTCCAATTGCCTCGGCAAGGCTGCCGTGCAGGTATAGTGTCGTGCCGACGGCGCATTCCAGGCGAGACTCCATCCAGATCTCGTCCTCGGAAATCCAGACGACGCGCGCGGGCAGGTGCAGCGTGGCGACCTGGTTCATGCCGACCATTGCCGGCGTCTGCGGCAGCGGGTCAGGGCTCGTCGAGGTCGCGAAAATGAAGCGCTCGGCCCAGACCGCTGGTGGCAGGTCCAGCGGCAGGATGTCGCGGAAATTGAACGCCGCCGCGAGTCCCATCACTGCCGGGTTCATGGTTTCCGGAGTCAGGATGAATCGAACTCCTTGCAGCTCGGGACGTTGGGCCAGGTACCGCAGGGCGGACACCTCTCTCTCCGGGGAACCCAGCTCGCCGAGGACAACGATGGTGGTGCGGCGGGCAGCAACGGCTGACATGAGCGCGTCGAGGGACGAGAAGAAGTCACAGTGGAATCCGCTGTGCCTCAACTGGCCCTCAAGCGCCTTGATCCGGTCGTTTACCGGAGTCGTCAGCCAATAGATGCGTTTCTTCTTTTGCATGACTGTGGGATCGGCATATTTTCGGTTATCATGAAGGGTACTTCCAAATTGATGGGGTTGCTTGAAATGTGGTCAAAAATGGCATCGATGATTTCCGGCAGGGCAGTGCATCCTGGGTTGCGCATGTTGTTGAAATCGAGATGCAAAGCGGCTTTTTTTTCGATCGCGGCAACATTCATGGTTACGTGCGCCGGATCCGGGGCCGCCTTCGCCCTTGATTGTTCGCAGGTCAACCAGTTGACCAAATCATATTTCAACATCCATTTCTCGTTCACCAGCTGGACGGATGAACTGGCGACGAGGACACTCGACAATTTCATCAAGGCTTGGGACGCGGGAAAGATTTACTTCCTGCAGGCTGACGTCGACCGTTTCACAAAAGAATACGCGACGAAGCTGGATGACATGATCCAGGCGAACGACTGCAAAGCCATTACGGAGATCACCAATTCATTTGGCCAGCGTTTCGCGGAGCGTCAGCGCGAGGCGGAGAAGCAGATCACGGTGAAGCATGATTTCAAGGTCGATGAGTACCTTGAGTTCGACCGCAAGAAGCAGAGCTGGGCGACTACCTCAGAGGAAATCAACGAACGTTGGCGCAAACGCGTCAAGTTCCAGTTGCTGCAGCTCAAGGAATCGCTGGGCGACCTGACCAAAGCGCAAGAAAAATTGACAAAACGATACAAGCTGGGCGCAAAGCGCCAGCAAGAAATGACGATGGACGACGTTTACTCGTTGTTCCTGGCTTCATTCGCCACGGCACTGGATCCGCACTCGGGGTATTTATCGGCGGAGGAACTTGAGGATTTCCGGATCCAGACGCGATTGAGTCTTGAGGGCATCGGCGCGGTGTTGCGCAGCGAGGATGGCTTCACGACCATTCAGACCCTTGTTCCCGGTGGGGCGGCGTTTCAGACGGGAAAGATCAAAGTGGATGACAAGATCATCGCTGTCGCCCAGGGCAAGGAAGCTCCGGTCGATGTGATCGACATGGATCTGCGCGAGGTCGTCAAATTGATCCGTGGTACGCGCGGGACGGAAGTGCGCCTGACGTTGTTGCGCGAGACAAAAGGCAAGAGCGTCCAGATGATTGTCCCGGTGGTGCGCGACAAGGTGCAGCTGACGGACCGCGCGGCAAAATCCAAGGTTCAAAAGGTCGAGCTGCCCGAGGACGGCGGTGTCACTCGCAAGATCAACGTCGGTGTCATCACGTTGCCGTCGTTCTACATGGACTTCGAGGGGCGCCAGAACCGCCAGTCGAACTTCACGAGCAGCTCAGCCGACATGTTGCGTGAGTTGAAGAAGATGCGCGAGCAGAAGGTCGACGCGGTCGTGGTGGATTTGCGCAGCAACGGCGGCGGCAGCCTCGATGAGGCGATCAATGTCGCGGGATTGTTCACGGGCAAGGGACCTCAGGTCCAGATTCGTGGTTCGGAGGGGAAGACCTTCCTTCAAGATTACAAGGATGGCGCGCCGGCCTGGGATGGTCCCCTGGTCGTCATGATCAACCGCCAGTCCGCGAGCGCGAGCGAGATTTTCGCCGGCGCGATCCAGGATTACAATCGCGGACTGATCGTTGGTGGTCACCACACGTTTGGCAAGGGCACGGTGCAGAATCTCGAGAACCTGGACGACCGCCTCGGCGCCATCAAGGTTACGATCAGCAAGTTTTACCGGCCCGCGGGGGCAAGCACCCAGTTGCGTGGCGTCGAGTCCGACATTGTGTTGCCCGACCTGATGGACGAGCTGGAAATTGGTGAGAAGTATTACGACTACGCGCTGCCCTGGGAAAAGATTGACGCGTCACAGTTCAAAAATTACGGACAGACCACGGGGGCCATTCCGGCGCTTCGCACGGCCAGCAACGCGCGGATCGCGAAGGATGCCGGGTTCAAGAAAATCCTGGCGGACGTCAAGGAGTACCGTGACGGAGAGTCGAGTCGCAACCGCGTGAGCCTGAAGGAGAAAGAGGCGGGAGACGCTAAAAACGGAAACAAGCTGGCTTCGGCCGGTGGCGGCCATGGCGCAGGCAAGGGCCAAAAAAGCAATAAAGACAGGAACAAGGACAAAGGAAAAGGATCCGACAAGGCTGCGTCCAAAGCTGGACCAGACGGCGACTCCGAAAATGAGCCAGGCGAGATGTCCGGTGAGGAGACCGACATCGCCGATGATTTTGTCCTGCAGGAGTCAATCCGTATCGCCGCGAACTACACCCAGTTGATTGGCAAGAAGCCCCTGACGGAAGCGCGCTTGTTGGGTGTCGGCCCGTCGAAATTGCTGGCAAGCGAATCCAAGATGGATTCCAAGTTGGGGTCCAAGGTGGAAACCAAGGCGGGATCGCCCGAGAAGCCCACCAGGCCCCACCAGCGACCGGCGACCTCCGGCGCGATCATGATCAAGGACGAGGCGAAGGCCAAAGACGTCAAGGAGCAGGTGAAAGGGGCAGCGAAACCGTAAAGGTTGAACCTGACCCCGGTTTGCTGGTGGCCGTCAGCCGGCCTCCCATCCCGGTGATGATTCCGTAACAAATCGCGAGACCCAGCCCGGTGCCCTCACCGGGCTGTTTTGTTGTGAAGAACGGGTCGAAGATTTTGCTGAGGTCCGCGGGCTTGATGCCCTCGCCAGTGTCGGTAACTTCGATCAGGACATTTTCTTTTTTCGCGTCGTTGGTGATCGCGATCGTCAATTCGCCCCCGGCAGGCATTGCCTGCACGGCATTTTGCACGAGGTTCAAGATCACCTGGATGATCTGGTTCTTGTCCCCGAGAACAAAGCTGTCCTGCGCCGTAAAATTTTCGCGAATGTGGATGTTCTGCTTTTGCTTTACGTTTATCCGCGCGAAGCGCAACGCGGATTCAACAGCCTCCCGGGCGTCAATCCTCGATTTTTTCGTGGACGTCGCTTGAAGCTCCGAACCAGGTTGCACGCGCGCGAAGTCGAGAAGTCCCTGGACGATTTGTTTGCAGCGTTGGGCGGCGGCCTCGATTTCCTGGACATCAGAATAGTGCGGGCTGTCTTTTGGCATCTCGCGCAGCAGCATCTGGGAGAAGATCATGATTCCGCCCAGCGGATTGTTGATCTCATGGGCGATCCCGCCGGCGAGAAGGCCGATTGAGGCGAGTTTCTCGCTTTGAATGAGGCGCGATTGCATCATCGCCGCCTCGGTGCGGTCGCGGTAGATATGAACAACCGCTGTTTCTCCGTCACCGCCCGCGGATGGTTGCGCGGGTGATTTCGTGAGGGGCTGCGAGCTCACTTCGAAGACTCGCGACGGCACGACGTCAGCCAACGGGAACTGGTGTGGCTTTGATTGCTTCAGCGTCTCCTGGAGTTTGCAACCCGGACAAGGCTTCGCGCGTCCAGCCAAGGCCTGGTGGCATTTCATCCCGACAACCTTCCGGACTTCAACCCCGGCCATTTTCGCGGCTGCGACGTTTGCCTTCTGGATGACGTAATCCGGTCCGATGATCATGAGCGGATCAATCAAGGCGTCGAGGGTCGCTACCCATTGCCGTTTCAATTCCTCGACGAAGTGAAGGGTGTCCTCGAGGTTGTTTTTCCCGGTTTTCTTCGTCACGGCGTGGTCCTCGTAAAAGATCAATGATTTCATTGTACTACCGTGGAGGTGCATCCGCCATACCCGGCAGCACGCGGTTAATTTTCACCCCGGCTTAATTTTGTGACCGGAATGACCGATGAGGGGAGCGATTTCAGGAGGTTACTTTGGCTCGCGGCATCGCCACGAAAACCATCGCAGATGGACCCGCCTTCCGTCTTCGCGTCGCCTTTTGCGCGGCCGTGGCAAGCCTCGTGGTCGCGTGCAGTGGCGCGTCACCTTACCAGCCTTCTTACG
>CAWUNT010000081.1:0-8100 GCA_963923405.1 uncultured bacterium
TATAAGAGACAGTGATGATGGTTGTCGTTTCAGTCTCGACGCCCTCGTCGTCAAAGGGAAGGTTGCCCACCGCGTATCCGGCGATCGTCTCGCGGCCAGTGTCGGCCATCGTTACCAGGTCGGAGGCGACGCGCTGGCCGATCTTGCCTTGAGCGACGGATCCGGATTTGACAAAGTCAGCCTCGACCGTGTGGCCGATGGCCTCATGACACAGCAGCCCGACAACGGCCGGGGCGAGGATCACGGTTTTCTTCCCGCCCTCTGGATATTTCGCGGACAACAAGTCAACCGCCGTCTTCGCGGTTTCCTCGACGACGTTCTCGAGGGATGGATGGTCATAGAGGCAAGTCCATCCGCCCGATACGCCCGCGCCGCGCGAGCTGGTCGAACGTTCACCGCCTTTTTCCGCGATGGCTGACATCGAGAACTCCGGCAGCGCGATTTTCGCGCTGGCCGCCGCGCCGTCTGAAGTTACGACAACTTTTTCCTCGAGCAGTTCATTGTAGCGGCAGCGCGCCGTATGCAAGGCGCTGGATGATTTGGCCAGGCGTCTCTCGAAGTTGATCACGGCCCCGAGCTTGTCGGCGATCGGCATGGCAAGAAGTTCGTCGAATCCAGGTCCTTTCCAGTCAATCACGGACAATTTGCCCCTTTGAAGGTGGGATTCCTTTTTGCCGCGGCTGGCCAGAATGGCGCGCGCGTTGCGGCGGGCTTGCTCAATCGCGCGCAAGATCGAAGCCTCGTCCACGCGGGCGGTCGCGGCAAAGCCCCAGGCGCCGTCGATCAGCGCGCGGACTCCGACTCCCTCGACGACGGAATGGTTCGCGACGTCGACGCGTCCGCGTTGGGCCATGAATGAATTGGACTGGCGCTTGTGATAGCGCAGTTCGATGTAACCATTGCGGGTGTCCCCGCCAGTTTGCGCGACAATTTTCTGCAACAATGCTTTCATCGTATCCTCGCTTGTTTTCGCAGGGGATCCTCGCGGACCAATCATATTATTGCACGGCCGCGAAGGCCGCGCGCCGGGCATTTTGTTCCATCCGGTCGCGCACGGTCGCGTTGCCAGATGCCGCGGCTGCCTTGAGCCACAGGGCTTTTGCCCGTTCCCTGTCTCGACCCCTCTCATGTAGTTCGGCCAGGCTCCGGTACCACTCAAAAGTGAAATCTCGTTCTGATCCAGCCAACCTTGGATCGATTTTTTTGCTTATGAATCCGGATACTTGCGTCATGGCGTCCGCGGTCGCCCCGGATCGCAGCCAGTTACGCACCCGCAGGTAGTCGATGAGCCAGGGCGCGTGTCCACGCCTTCCCCCGTCCAGGACGCTGTCTTCTCCAGGAATCGCGGACCAGCCCGCCAGATACCAACGCCACGGCATGGCATCCACCTCAGGCAGCAATTCCTTGAGGCGATCCCGGACGAGAATTTGCCTGGCGAGGTGAACGGGCAGGGGGTGCGTCGCGTGAAAGGCGACGAGTTCCGCCATACCGGGTTTTATTTCCACGTCGCCCCCGGCGAAAGCGGATAAATCCAAGGCAAGGATCCGGAGCTCAATGTCTTCCTCGTTGCGGGGAGGCCACTCCGCCGCCGCGACAACCCGGCGTGCCAGATCGCGCGCGCGGGCCTTGTCGCTGTTCTCGAAAATCGAGTGGGCCTCGCGTCGTCTCGCGATGACGTCGTACGCCGGATCGCCGGTATGTGTCGCCATGTATTCCAGCTCGTGAATGTCCGGATTCGCGGCCATGAGATCCGCGAATGAATGCGGGCACACGTCGTAGGCGACTCCGGCGGAACGAAAAAGTGTGCTGGCACGCACACGCGCCGCCTCGGCATTGCGGCGGGTTGATGCGCGCGTCGAGATGTCCTGCTGCCATGCGGCGATCAACTGCGTGGAATCAGCGCCAGTGGCTTGTTGCCAATCCTTTCCCGAATACAGGGCCATCACAGGGCCGACTCCGCGTGTCCGGATCATCCAGTGGATGAGGGATCCAGCAACGGTGTAAGCGCGCGGGCCGGACTCCAACCAGAAAGCCGAGGCGCTGAACAGGTTTTCCGGGCGCCGGATCCGGCCGGACTCCATCAATTCCGCGGCGGCCTCGTCGAGCGACATGACGCTGAAGATGTTCTCGTCGGGGGCGAGGGCCACGGCGAGACCTTCCGTCAGGGCCATGTTCGGGTGGAAACCGAGACCATGGAACGCGACGCGCGATGTCAGGGCGTGAACGAGTTCGTGGCGCAGGGTCGGATGATGGGTTGTGCCCGGCGACACGGTGATGTGAATTCCGGGCGTCCACACATCCGTGACATCGGTGGCGCCGCCGCCAAACCAGATTTTCTTCGTGCGTGCGTCCGGATAGGCATAGATGTCAACCCTTGGAAAGTCGATGGCACCAAGAATTTCCCTGAGATCCCGGATGTGGAAGGCGGCCTCGGTGGCGAGTGCGTCCTGGTCGCGCGCGTCGACGAGAAACAGCCGGAAACCATCGCCTTCAATGACGTGGGCGAACTGCTTTTGCAGGACGCGTTGACCGTGGCCCGTTGCCGGTGAGTCCCGGAGGGACCAAGTCGCGACAGCCCAGGTCATGGCGAACAAGGCCGCGATGCCCCGGGGAATCATGCGGGGTTTCAGTGACGCGGCAATTCCAGCAGCGCAGAAAAGCAAGGCGTGGGACAGGCGTGCGCGCATGACATCCGGGTGGATCCAGATCCTCTCGTCGTAGATGGGGCCGTGGAGGAAACCGAAAAAAGCGTTTACGGCGCGCTTTTGGGGAAAGAACCAGAGGGTGGCAGAGAGGAGCGCGAGCGAAGCGAGCACTGCCAGGATCCACACCGCGGTCAAGCGCGCGCGTCCGGCGACAAAACGTGGCAGGGCTGGATGCATGTTGACTCTATCGATCCAGGCCGTGGCGCTGCCTGCCAGAAGGCACGCGGGAACGGCCTGGATCAGGAGCCACTGACCATAACCAGATGGGCTGCACGGACAGCCTCGGAAGACGAACATCATCGTGCCGGGAAGGGCCAGTCCCGTGAAGAGTGCCAACGCGGTCGCGAGCCAGTTCGATGTCGCCGGCGTCCAGATTCTCGCGAGTGGCCAGAGTACGGCGACCAGTCCCGCGGCAAGAGTCACGTGCTCATATTCAAGGTTGCGACCCGCTGGTATCACGAAAGTGATCAAAGCCGCCGCGGCACCCGCGATGAACGGGATGGCGAGTCTGAAAGCCGGGGTTTTCCGGGCGGGAGATGGCACGAGTCGCCCGTATTTACAGGGATTGCAGGAACGTCCATGACCGCGAACCATGGCGGCTCATGGCCAGCAAGTCCCGGCGGTGACGGGTGATGGTGGTGATGATCTGCCGCGACTCCGGGGATCCAGAGGATTCCCGCGCCGAGGCGCGCAATGATTCAATCACTTCCGACGCGTCGAACAGAAGGCGCATGACCCGCACGGAAACGGAACACTCCCCGGGGATTCCGGGCTGCGCGCCATCCTCATCGTCACCGGCCTCGCGTGGCCGGCGAGCGTATTGTTCCGCGGCGCGATAATCGCTGACGCATTCGGCGAGGCTTTCATCCTTGAGAATCCGGCTGATGAACGCCAGGTTGTCCACGCGGCGCTGGATGATGGCGATGGCTTCCGTCTTGTAGGCGCTTGCCTTGTAGTAGGCCATCTGTTGACGGATGTCGTCCAGGATCTCAGAAGCGAGGTCCGACATTTCGACAATCACATCACCATAGCGCATCCGTGACATGCATACCTCTCGCCGTGAAAAGGTTCGTCCTCAGGACCTCGTTCCCTGCGTCAGCACCATCGTCATCAACATCACCAAGTCATCGTCACATCCGCGTCCGGGTTCGTGAATTGGACCTGCATCTGACTCGGCGCGGCCATTTCAGGGCTGTCCGTCGTCCGTGATGGAGTGTCAAACATCACCATGTATTCCGCAGACCAGCGGTTCACGCCCGGAAAGAAATTTTTCCAGCGGTCCTTGTCGGCGAGCCGGCGGACAAGCGCGGGTCGCAGGGTTTTTTCCCCTGAGACGAGCTGGATCGTCCAATGATCCTGGTCGGCGAGATCGTCAACCCGGTTGTCGGGCGAGAAAATGGTCACGAAGAACGCGCTGCGGTTCGATGCTTCCTCGAGGATGGTCATCTTGTTCTTGGTGAAACGCTCCGCGCGGCGCGCGAACGCCGTGCGGAAGTCCGGCGAAAGGTATGTCGCCTCGATGGTGTATTTTGTCTCGAAGTCGCGTGTGACCGTGGTGGAGCGGGATGCCTTGCGCAGGGCGCGCTCGTAAGAGTCGTCTTGCTCGACGGTGGGCAGCATCTCGACCTTCGTCGTGGCGCCGCCGGTTTGGCAGGCGGTCGTCAGGAGAAGACTCGCCGTGATGCTGATCAGGTTCGCCATTGCGCGCATTGGTATTGCCTCCGTCATTCGGCAGTGACGCGGTTGCGACCGCCTTGCTTGGACCTGTAAAGCCGCTGGTCGGCGATCTCAAGGAACTCCGCGGCCGTGCCTTGCGCGCTGCCAAGTTCCGCGACTCCGAGTGAAAGTGTCTGCTTGTGCTGCAATTGACTCCCGGCCTCGTTGGTGACCATGAAAGGGTGGGCCTCGATGGCGGTACGGATCCTCTCGGCGAGTTCCACGGCCTTTCTCGCGGGCGTGTTCGGTAGGATGATCACGAACTCCTCGCCGCCGACGCGCCCGAAGATGTCATCCTTCCGCACGACGCTCTTGACGACATTGGCGGTCTCGCGAAGGACGTGGTCGCCACCGTTGTGGCCATAGGTGTCGTTGACCTTCTTGAAGAAATCGAGGTCGAAGTAGATCACCGAAAGGGGGCGCGAGCTGTTGCGGCTGAATTTGATCTCAGCCTCGAGGTTGTCGAGGACATAACGCTTGTTGAAAGTCTGCGTGCCCGCGTCAACGACGGAACGGCTCCAGCCTTCGTCCTCGCAAATCGTCTCGAGGTCTTCATACGCGTTGAAACGCATCAGGACGTTTCCGAATCGCACATGGTCACGGTGCTTCAACGCCAGCCTTCCAGCCACTTTCTGGTCGTTGACAAAAGTTCCGTTGGAGCTGCCGAGGTCCTCGATCTCGAAAATGTCCGCGTTTGTGATGATGCGGGCGTGCTTGCGGGAGACGCTTGGTTCCTGGATGACAACCGTACAGTCTGTGGCGCGACCGATGGTGGATTCCGCAGCGTCGAGGGGGTGCCGCTTGAACAGTTCACCGTGCAGGCGCGTCAAGCTCGCCCGGTTCCGCCGCGGCGAGTTGAAAATGGTAAGGGCGCCAGGTTGCGCGATGATGGTTTTGTCGTTCGACATGCGGCTCAACCGTCTGAAAATGTTTGACTTCTAAATGGTAACACTGGAATGGCCCCGGTCGATCACCGGGCCCTGGACAGCCGGGGTGTCCAGGGCGCTCAAAAAGGATGCAAGGGCCCGGAAAGTGCCGAAAATTCCCTTTATTTTTGCGGGTTCCCTGAATAGGATTCCCCGATCAAATACCGGTTGATCAAGGTCCGGGCATGACCCGGGCATCCACGGGGGGAAGCTCCATGAAGTTGACAGTTGTTGGATCTGGTTACGTCGGTCTGGTCACTGGCGTTTGTTTTGCCGAAGTCGGACATGATGTCGTCTGTGTCGACACGGACGCGAACAAGATCGCCATGCTGCGCGACAACATTCCGCCGATTTACGAGCCGGGCCTTGATGAGCTTCTCAAGCGCAACGCGGCGCATGAGCGCCTCCACTTTACGACGAAATTGGCAGAAGGCCTTGCTGGCACAGCGGCCGTTTTCATCGCAGTCGGGACGCCTGAGGGCGAGGACGGTTCCTCCGACCTGCGCTATGTGAAGGCGGTCGCCACGGAAATCGGAAAACTCGTGAAAGATCCGCTTCTGGTCGTGGTCAAGTCGACCGTTCCGGTAGGCACCTGTGACATGGTCGAGGAGACCATTCAGGCCGAGCTTGCCAAGAGGTTCCCCGGCGCCAAACCGCAAGTTCGCGTGGCGTCCAATCCAGAGTTCCTCAAAGAGGGCACCGCGATCGATGACTTCATGAAACCCGACCGGATCGTTACGGGTGTTACGGATCCAGACTCGGCAGTTGTGTTCCAGGAAATGTACGCGCCATTCATCCAGGACGATCCGTCCCGGTTGCAGATCATGGAACGCCGTTCCAGTGAGATGACGAAATACGCCGCCAACGCGATGCTGGCGACACGGATCAGTTTCATGAACGAACTTTCCCGCCTGTGTGAGGTTGTCGGCGCCAACATCGACGATGTGCGTCGTGGCATCGGATCCGATCCGCGGATTGGCAAGAAATTCCTGTATTCGGGCCCCGGCTACGGCGGGTCTTGTTTTCCGAAGGACGTCGAGGCGCTCCTCAGTACGGCGCGCCAGAATGAATGTGAGTTGACCGTGCTGAAAGCGGTGAGCCATGCGAACAAGTTGCAGAAGATGCACGCGGCGCGCAAAATTCACTCGTATTTTGGCGGGAACCTGGAAGGTCGCAAGATCGCGATCTGGGGGCTCGCGTTCAAGCCGGGCACGGATGACGTACGCGAGGCTCCTGCTTTGACGATCATGGGAGCCCTGGTCAACTGGGGCGCGCGCGTCGTGGCGCATGACCCGGTGGCGCAGAAGACGTTCGCCCGGGTTTGGGAACAGGCCGGGTTGAAACCATCGCAGATTCAGTTTGTCGAGGATTCTTACGACGCGCTCGAAGGGGCCGACGCGCTGGTACTTGTGACCGAGTGGCCTGAGTACAAGCGGCCGTCATGGTCGCGGATCCGGGGGTTGTTGCGCCAGCCCGTCGTGTTTGATTTCCGCAATCAATATGGTTTCAAGACCTTGGTCGATGCTGGCTTTCATTACGAGTGCATCGGACGGCCGGACTCACGGACGGCTGCCCGCGGCGTAAAAAAGGCCGCGACTGAAACGGGACGTTGAGATGATTTCTGTCGTCAAGGGGATCATGGAGGACGCGGCGCGGGCGCTGGACGCGGTTCGCTCGAATGACGCGACTTTGTCGGCGATCGCGCGTGCCTCGGAAATGATGGTCGCGTCGCTCAAAGAGGGTGGCACCCTGTTCAGTTGCGGCAATGGCGGGTCGATGTGTGACGCCATGCACTTCGCGGAAGAATTGAGTGGTCGTTATCGCAAGGACCGGGCTGCGGTTCGCGCGATCAGTATCAGTGATCCCAGCCACCTGTCATGCGTGGCCAACGATTATGGCTATGAGTTTGTGTTTTCGCGTTTTCTGGAGGCTCACGGCCGCAAAGGTGACGTCCTTGTGGCCATCAGCACCAGCGGCACCAGCAAAAATGTAAAGAGGGCCGTCGAGGCGGCTCGTGAGCGCGGGATGAAGGTAGTGGCCTTGACGGGGCGCCCTGGCAGCGTCATCGGTGGTCTCGCGGATGTTGACATATGCACCCCGGGGGGCGAGTACGCGGATCGCGTGCAGGAGATTCACATCAAGGTCATTCACACGTTCATTGAACTCATTGAGCGCGCATTGTTTCCCGGATTGTATCGCTGAGATTCTTCCCCTTCGCGTTGCTCAGGGTCAGAATGACGGGGAAGAGAGGATTCTTCCCCTTCGCGTTGCTCAGGGTCAGAATGACGGGGAATCAGCGTGACGGGGCGGGTTACAGGTTCAGCGACAGGGGTTCGCGCAGGATCTCCTTGCGCAACTCGATTGCCAGTGGCGAAACGCCGGTGATTCCAGCTTGCCCGAGCGACTGCAGGTAGGTCGCGACCCGGAACAACACGTTCATGATGTCGCCCGCACCAAAACCTTCCGTCGCGATTTCCTTTACCAATTCGTCCCAACGGACCCCGGACATCCATCGATAGACAATATAGGCGCCCGCAGTGTTCAGGTCCCGGATCGGAGCGGTTTCCCAGTCATGTTCACCGCCGTGTTGGCGTTGGCCCCCTTGACGGGAGCCCGGTCTTCCGCGACGGCCTGTCGACAGGTCATAAGTGTCCTCGAAGAGTTCAAGGGGATAGAGCTCGCGAAGTTCCTCGTCGATCTCGTCCACTTTGAACGCTGTCTCTTATACACATCTCCGAGCCCACGAGACGCTA
>CAWUNT010000082.1:0-8052 GCA_963923405.1 uncultured bacterium
GGGTTCTCGCATGATGATGGCGACGCACCTACCGGATTTCATTTCATGGTTTTCGCTGGCCTTGCTTTGCGGGTTTGCCGTGACCGCGGCATTGAATTATCAACTCGCGGCGCGCCTCGAATCGTCCCCCACACCTGCGTCTCCCGCTCCGCTAAAAGTCAGCGTGCTCATCCCTGTGCGCGAGGAATCGACAAATTTGCGACGCCATCTACCGTCGATCCTTGCGTCTGACTACCCCGACATGGAAGTCCTGATCCTGGACGATGATTCCTCTGATGATTCCTTCGATGTGGCATCTTCCTTGTTGGCGGGCTCCCGGATTCCAGGCCGGATCGTGAAAGGCTCACCATGGTCCCCGTCATCCGGACTCTCGGGCAAGACCCATGCGTGCGCTCAGTTGGCCCGCCTCGCGGCAGCTTCTGGGTCTGACGTGCTTGTTTTCTGTGACGCGGATGTCAGCGTATCTCCTCAAGCGGTGACTCACACGGTCCGCTGGATCCTCGCCAGTCGATGTGCCGGAGTCACAGGCCTTCCCGCTCAGGCATGCGCTGGTTGGCGCGAGAGGTTGTTGATTCCATGGATCATGCATTTGCCGATACTCGCCTCGGTACCCCTGTTTTGGTCGTGGTGCTCTCCGGTGAATTCCATGCAGATCGCCAACGGCCAGTGGCTGGCTGTTCTGGCTGACGACTATTTTGCCGCTGGCGGTCATGCGCAACTTGGGGGCACCCCCCTTGAGGATGTTGCCCTCGCCCGCGCGATCCATCAAAAAACCGGGCGCGGGATACGACCTGTGATAGCCGTGCGTGACATCGAGGCCGGCATGTATCCAGACTGGGCCGCGGCCGTCGCCGGATTTTCCAAGAACCTCGTCGCCCTTGGTGGTGGCAGTGTCGCATCGTTCCGGATTTTACTGGCGTTGACCAACCTCACTTTCTTGTTCCCGTTGTGGGGCTTTTTTATCCGCCCGGATCTCGCGATATGGGGGCTGTGCGCCTTGCTGGTCATGCGCTGGTTGACCGCGCGTTTGTTCCATATGCCGGCGCGTGACCTGATCTGGCATCCGGTCAGTTTGATGCTCTTGAATCAGGCAGGCTTCGCCGCGATGCGAACCTCCAATTCCGGATCCTATGAATGGAAAAACAGGGTGGTTGAATGGTCGGCGACATGAATCACTTTGATGTCGCGATCGTGGGCGGGGGGCTTGCGGGCCTGATGCGCGCGGAAGTCCTGGCTGACGAAATGGCCGCGGACACTGATAAAGATATACGCGTGGCCATCATCGATCCAGATCCAACGGCCCTGAAGCGCAAGACTTTTGCGGCGTGGCGATTGAAGTCATCTTTGCCCCATCGTTATTCGGATTGTGTTGAGAACCGGTGGGAAAGATTCCGGATCACCGCGCCCGATGGGCGGACCACGGTCGAGAAACCGTTTGATCCTTATTGTTACGAGCGCATCCCCGGCGAGCGCATCCTCGATCGCATCGATGCCCGGCTGCGCGCTGATCCACGTTTCACCCGGGTCGTTGAACCAGTCTCTGAGATTGTCGAGTCAGTTCCGGGACCACATGGCCAAGCCTGTGCCAGGATCATTCTGGCATCGGGGCGGTCTATTTCAGCCGCGCGCGTCCTGAATTCTGTGACCCGGGGCGTGCCAGAGGTTTTGCAATATTTCACGGGGTTTGAGGTTGAAACCATATCCGATCACTTCGACCCGGACGTCGTTGACTTGATGGATTTTCGCGTTCCGCAAGAAGGAGACGTCCGTTTTGTCTACATCCTGCCGTTCTCGAGGCGCCGCGCCCTGGTGGAATTCACGGTATTTTCGCCGGAGCGCATGCCGGACGAGGCCTGTGAGAGGATCCTGCGCCAATACATCGCGGACCGTCTGAAGTTGCCGGCATTCAATATCCTGTCCATCGAATCGGGGGCGATCCCGATGAGTATCGCCACGGATCCCGCATTCCCGGCGAGGGGACCAGAGTCGGTGATTGAAGTGATCGGCGGCGCCGGCGGCATGGTGAAACCAAGCACCGGGTATTCCTTCCAGCGCAACCTTGAGGCCCTGGTCCGGCGTCCAGATACGTCTTATTCCAGGTTCCGGTTTGAGGTGTACGACGCCTTGCTTCTGCGCATCATCCAGGCCAACGGGACCATGATTTCCCGGATCTTTCCCGTTTTATTCTCGCGGAACCTGCCACGCGAGATTTTCGCGTTCCTTGACGAGAAATCAAGGTTTCCGGACGAATTACGGATCTTCTACCGTTTGCCGTGGAAGCCCTTCCTGAAGAGTCTTGTGGTCTTGTACCCGTTTTTCTTTGCCGCATGTGCCACGGTGATCTTGCACTTTGCCATCGGTGGGGCCGCTGTGTGGTTGATTCCACTTGTGGGCTTGCTGACGACTGGCATCGGGCATGGCAGCCTGGACCATCTCCTGGATTCCGGTGCGGCGAAAAGGCCTGGCACTTTTTACACCCGGTATCTGGGCTCGATGGTCCTGTTCCTTGCGGGTTGGTATTTGATGCCGGCGGCGGCCCTGGCGTTTTTCCTGTTCCAGTCCGCGGACCACTTTGGCGAGGCCCAGTGGATTCGCGCCATACGTCACGCGAAGGACAGCCCTGTCGTACGACTTCTGTCGTGGGTTTGGGGTCTGTTCGCGGCCATCTTTGGTGTGCTGATGCACTGGGAGGAAGCCCGACCGGTCGTCGAGATGATCCTGCGCCAATCCGTTCCTCTGGAGATGATTCCGGTCTCCGGCGCCCGGACGGCAGGCGCCCTACTTTTTGTCATGGCCGTGGCCTGTGCCTATGCCCTTGACCGGCGCGAGAGAAAAGCCCTTGGGCGCGCTGTCAGCGGCGTTCCCGCGACGATTTTCCTTGGCGCGAGTGTCGCGGTGCTGCCTCTCCTGCCAGGATTTTTCTGTTTCTTTGCCTTCTGGCACGCATGGGATTCGATCGTCGCCCAGAGTGCAGTGAAGGGTTGGACGTCCGCTTCTTACGCTCGCAAGGCGATCCGTTATACGGTCGCCAGTTGGGCGGGGATTTTCCTTGGGATTGTGGCCTTCACCGCATGGGGAGATCCAACGCGCGCCTGGCAGGTTCTTTTTGTCGCGATTGGCGCCCTGACGGCGGCCCATGCGCCGGTCATGAAGTCGTTCTTGCTTGGCAACATCGCCAAAAAAAACCGCCCCGCTACGTGAGCGGGGCGGCCTCGTCTGCATCGACGGGATACCTGAATCAGTGAGCCGCTGCGGTGAAGCCTTCGGCTTCCGACTTGGCGCGAGCGATCCAGTAGATCATCACGCCGTAGAAGGCCTTGGCCAGGACGTCAGCGATCGCGTAGCCGACCTGAACACCGACCACAGCCGACTGCGGGTTGATGCCGAACATGGGCAGCATGTAGGTGATCGGGTAGAAGCCCCAGGTCAGGAGGAGAAGGAGGCGGATGTTGGTCAGGTAGATCTTGGCTTCGCCCGGCTGGCTTTCAATTGCGTGGCCGAGTTTGCCCCAGAGGATCATGAGGATGTAAGCGAACGGAATGGAGGACAGGGTTCCCCAGACAGCCCTGGTTGTGTTGTCCGTGGAGACTTCCCCCGGGTAACCGAGGATGATCATCAAGAATGCCGCGATCGCGAGCTTGCCAAAGAGGCCCTCACGCTGGTTCTTCGGCAGTGCGAGGACGGCGACCAACTCAACGAGGAGGAGCGGCACCGTGAGGAGCCAGTCAACATAGCGGTATGCGTCGTTGAACGGCTTGCCAGACGGCATGTACATGTTGCCGTTCATGGTGAAGGCTTCGTTCCAGCTGTTGAAGATGCGGAAGTAGTGGTAGCAGGCGATCGCTACGACGAGTGACGAGATCAGGAGCGCGCCGCGGTATTTCGGGGCGACTTGGGAGCGAGCGGCCAGGAAGAAGATGAAGGCCGCGCCCATGCTGGCAATGGTGAATGAGAATACGTTGTAAACCAATGAAAATTGCGCTGCTGTCAACTCCGTCATGGACAACTCCCTTGAGTGGTTCAATGAATTCCTGGATGCCGCTGTGACTGTTAAAGATACTATTAAAATTAGACGTTTAATTCTTTTAAGAGTCAACCCGCCGAGTCCGGATTTCCTCAAAAAAAATGAAATTTGGCATGCACGGGAAATGTCAAGTTTGCGGATTTCTGGACGGTATTCCAGATCTCTGAAAAAGCTGGAGGCAGGCCCAAGCCCCAGAAGGGGCTTCGGTTAATTTGAGTTCGATTGACCACAGGTGACGCTGATCTTCGCGCAATAGATGTTGCCGGAATATATCCCGACCATCACTTTGTCCAACACACACCGGTTGTTGACCGTGTACTCAGGGAACCCGACCTCGACTTTGCATTCCCCGTTTTCCAACATCTCCCGGACGACCGACTCAGGCGGGTTGGCAAATGACTTTGACAGGAAGATAACCGACACCGTGATGGTCAAAGCCGATCCGATGGCGCTCGCGATGATCAGAGAGGTGACTGGACGCATTTTTGGCCTCCTTCCGGGTTATCATTGAATTGTGCTTTTTAGCCGGAGGCGTCAAGTGAGTCTTGGCAGATTCATCTTGTTATTGTGGATAGTTTTCCACTGTGGCCGCGCCTATTGCGATCCAGTCGAAATCAGGAAGATCACCATCAGGGGCATCGATGGCCCGGCCCGGAACCGGGTCTGGGGATCAGCCGACGAACAGACCGGGACCGGACCGGGCGGCAAGGAAACCCGCGAGACCATTTACAAGGATGCCGGCGGCAGGATTGTCCAAAAAGATGTGACGACGTTTGATCCCACCAGCCTCGAAGTGAGCTCTTATCTGTTCGAGAATTTCATTTCAGGTGAACTCGTTGCGTTGGAGTCCGCGGGCGAAAAGGTCCGCATACGGACCCGCGATCCGGGTGAAAAGCAGGAGAAGACAGTCGATGCACAATGGAAAAACGGCGCGGCGTTCGGCAAGCTTCTTGATCGATGGATCCAGAAAAACAGGGAAACCCTGGCCAAGGGGGAGTACGTTCCCGTCGAACTCTACATTCCGTCCAAGGCGGAGTCTTACGGTTTCAGGTTGAGGTTCGACAAGGACGCGTCGAAAGGCAGCGAAGACATTTACGTCATGGAGGCGCGGAACTGGTTTATTCGTTTGTTCATTCCCCGCGTGGAATTCTGGTTTGAGAAAGAGGCCCCCCGCCGCTTGCGGGGAATCGTTGGACCCTATCCCCTGCTTCATGAAGTCGAGAACCAGGGAAAACAAGTCATGTTCGCCATCGATTGAAAAACCGGAAGACCGCGAAGCGGGATCCACGCACATTCAAAAATTACTTCGCGCTGCCGCCTTCGATGGTACGGGTGCTGTCGAGGGCCTCGACGGGAACCGGGACATCCGTGTCGAAGTCAGGCGCGGCGTCCATGGCCGCATCTGCCGGTGACTCCGTCGGCGGCAACGCGGCGGTGGCGCCCTCGATCCTGGCCGTGTCCTTTTTCGGCTCTTCCTTGAAGGCTTTCCTCAGGTGAGCCGGCAGATCCTTCTTCATGTCCACACCAACGATGCTTGATACACCTGGTTCCTGCATCGTCACGCCGTAGAGGGTGTCGAGGACCTCCATCGTGCGGCGGTTGTGGGTGATGATGATGAACTGGAACTGGTCGGACAACGCGTCGAGAACGCGGTTGTAGCGACCGACGTTGGCTTCGTCGAGAGGCGCGTCCACTTCGTCAAGGAAGCAGAACGGAGTCGGCTTTGTCTTCAACAACGCGAAGATCAGGGAGATGGCCGTAAGGGCCTTCTCACCACCGGAGAACAGGTTCATGCTCTGCTGCTTCTTGCCTGGCAGGCGAACCATGATCTCGACGCCACCGTTCAGCGGATCCTCGGGGTTGGTCATTTCAAGATGACCTTCGCCGTTCGGGAAGAGGATCGGGAACAACTGGCCGAATTCGCGATTGATGACATGGAACGTCGCGAGGAATTTATCTTTCGAGGAGACCTCGATCTCGCCGATGGCCTCGTTCAGCAGCGCGATACTGGAATTGATCTCGTCTTGCTGCGTCTTGATGAAGGTTTCCCTTGTGGTCAGTTCCTCGAATTCCTGGAGCGCCATCATGTTGATCGGGCCCAGGGAGTCGATGCGGCCGCGAAGGCTGCCGACACTGCGCGCGGCCTTGTCGGCGTCGAACTCCGCGTCGTAGGTGAACTCGTATGTCGCGATATCGATCTGGTATTTTTCCTGCGACTGCGCGGTGACGCTGCTGATGGCCATTGTCGCGCGCTCGATCTGGACGTTTTTGTCGGCGAGGCTCTTCTGGACCTTCGCCTGATGGTCGCGACACTCCTTGAGGCGCGAATCAATCACTCGCAGTTCCTCGTGGATGCCAGCTTGTGCCTCGCGCTTCGAGGCAACAGTCTCGTCAAGGACAGCGCGCTGCCCGACCAGACCCTCGATACGGTTTTGCGAGTGCTCGAGCAGGTTTTTCGCCGACTCGATGTCACTTTGCAACGCTGCCTGCTCCTCGTAACGGCGGCTCAGCTTGTTTTGCAGGAGTTCCTGCTGCGCGTGGGCATGGGTAAAGCTTTGGCGCAAAGCTGTCGCGCGGGACTCGGACTTGGCCAGGTCGACTTGCCTTTGCTGATTCTGGCGGAAGACTTCCTCGCGGCGTTCCTCGAGGCCAGAGGCTTCTTCGCGGATATTTGCCAATTCGCGCTCGCCATTTCGCAGCTCTTCCTCGAGCGAGGTCCGCGACGATTCCAGATTGGCGAGCTCTTCGCGGAACTGCGCGTCCTGGCGTTCGAGGTCCGCCATCGTCTGTTCCTGGGTGGCAAGCAGCTCTTGCTTGTGTGTCGCTACCTGCTGTGCCGACTGAAGTTCCGACATGATGGCAAGGACGCTGGCGTTCTGTTGCTGCAGTCGTCCGTCAATCTCGGTAACGACAGCGCGGTCTTCATTTATGCGAAGTTCAAGTTCATCAATGGTGGACTGGGCACGCGCCAGGTCTGCCTCAATTTCTTTGAGGCTTTTCGCCAGGGTTTCCTGTTCCGACTTGCGGCTCAGGACGCTGGCACCGCCGCGCCCGCTGACCAGGAAATCGTCCTCGCCGGTGATGCAAAGGCCTTGCGCCGTGAACGCGATCACGCCACTCGGCATGTCTTTCAGGGCCGCATCATCCATCGCCAGCGCCGGGACGAAAAACAGGCGCGAGAGAAGCGCCTCGAGTCCACCGCGCGCTGACGCGTCGAGGACTTGCTTTGAGTCGATGCGCAGGAATTCCGTCATCGGGACGGCATCAAAATGCTCCGCCCACGACTGGACCCGGGTTTTGAAGTCGCTGTCAGAGCGCAGCGAAACCGAGCGACCCAGGAGGGTTACTGGTAGTGGCGTTACTTCGGCCTTTGACGCCGCGCGGACAACCTGGTTCAGGCCATCGATGCCGGTGATAACGATACGCTCCGACCAGCGCTCAAACGCCTGGGTGGCCGGTTTGGGAAGTTCCTGCGAATTGGAATTCCACGCGATCTGCTCGGCAAACAGGCCAGGCACTTGAGTCCGCTCAACCGTGCCGGTCTCATAGAGTTTTTGCAGGGACGAAGCCGCGTCGGTCGCGCCTTGCTCGTCCAGTTCCTGCAACGAGGCGAGGCGGGCACGCGACTCGTGATACTTCTCGCGCAACGTATCGCGCGTGGTGCTGGCTTCCTTCATCTGACCGTAGCGGGCCGCGACGGCAGCCTCGCGCGCGTGCTTCTCGCGGATCTCGACGTCGAGACCTTCTTGCTGGGAAGCGGCCTTCTCCCGTGCCGACTCAAAAGTCGCGAGTGCCTGGGCTACGTCATCTTGCAGGTTCTGGCGCCTTGTCTTCTCGCCTTCAAGGAGTTTTTCCACCCGGGCGATTTCACGCTGGGCACTCTCCGAGCGGACCTTGTTGCTATCGATCAGGCGGGTCAGGTTGCGGATTTCGTCCTCGCCTTCCTCGATCTTGGCGCGGAACACGTGGGCCGACTCATCGACCGCGTCGACTTCATTCTGGAAGTCCTCAAGTTGGCGGCGGAGTTC
>CAWUNT010000083.1:0-8020 GCA_963923405.1 uncultured bacterium
CCCTCCCCCAGAATCCGGTATAGAGGGAGTTGTAGAAAGAACGGAGGTATTGGACTGGTCCGGCGCTCACAGGGGCGACCGTTGCCTGGCGCGGGATGACAAAAATACCCTCAAACCCGTTGTTGCGGGCCGAGGTGTAGAAACCATGAAATTTATGGACGGGCCACAATTCGCGTCTGGAGTTGTCACCAACGACATTTCGAATCCCGTTTTCATACAAGGCCCTCAAAGCTTCCTTGTTGAACAGGCCGCTGATGTGTGGCGTTACGATCGATTCAGGTGAAAAGAACTCCTGGTTGTCCCCGATGAGGTCGGCGAGGAACTCCTTGTTCGTCCTGACTTCGTCGGAAAGACGTTTCAGTGAGATCCTGTCAAGGTCCGGGTGGCTGAAGGTATGGCTCACCCAGTGAAATTCCGGGATGATTTTTCTCGCTGTCCTGAACAGCGCGTCGTTCGCGTAACCCCCTGCTTCCCAGACTCCACGCCCGTTGGGCGCGATTTCGATCCGGAATGTACTACCCTCTGGAAGGCGACGCTTGCGCTCCTTTTGCCACGCGACCAGATCAAGGAGATCATCCGGAGTCGCCCGCCAGGCGCGGAAACCGTCGTTGGCAGGCAATCGGGTGGCCATATTCCACATCCCGTTGGGCATGAAGAGATCGTCCACCTGGAGGTTCAGGTAAATACGTCGTTTTCCGGGATGGATACCCCGGGTGATCCAGTTCACCCACAGAGCGGTAGTGTAATAACTTGCGGACAAATAAGCGCTCTGCGCGAAATAAAAGTTCAGTTGCTCGCGGCCGTCGGGAAAATTCGTGATGGTCGCCGCGACCGGACGCTTTTCCCCGTTGCTGGCATCATTCTCGAACAGGGCAATTGGCGTCGCCATCGCGGGATCCACAACTTTTGCCGGGTTTTGGAAGGACCCGGAGAGAGGAAGGACAGCCTCGTGCACGAGCCCCGACGAGAACGGGGCTGCTGCCGGCAGCATCCGGACCTGGTTGGCCGTTGTCATTGGCTCGCCGGCGGGCTCGACGCCGTAGGTTATCCGCGGGTAGGCTGACACCGCGACACGCCGCACGCCAAACGCGGCCTCGTAACTGGCCAGTTGCTTCCACTGGGCGGGCGAGAGAGAGCTGTACCACGTTCCCGTTGCGTCCTGATAAGCAAGCAGGTCACTGGTCAATACGATCCCCATGTACTTTCCTCGCCGACGTTCTGCCGGTCCGGGGTATTCGAGGTCCAGTGGATCATCCGAGATCCTGTTCCCATCGCTACTCATGTGCTTGTGGTCCCAGGGGATCCCGATACCGTCGAGATTCTCCTTGATGAGTCGCAGCGAAGGTTCCGCGAGGTAGCTCCTCGTCGCCGACAAAATCAGCAATTTCATGTCGAGGTCGTAGGATCCAGCCGTTTGAGGTGTTTCGCGGGAATTAGACGCGCCTGGATCGTCGACCAGATTGTATGACCTTTTTTCGATTGAGGCCGTATCGCCGGCGATGGCGACCGCGCCGCCGTGCCAGCCTGCGTCGTCATGGATTTCCGGTGCCGGCGGTACGGTATCGATCCCGCAAGGTCCGCGGTTGTCCCCGTAATCGTCAACCGTCGCGACCAGTGACAACAGGGCGGCCACGGAGAGTCCGCCTGTCAGCAGAAAACGGCTGTATCTGACGTTCCGACTCCGACCTGTACTGTATATGCCCCACATGCCAGAATCTCCTGCCGCTGCGGCAAATGCCTGTTCTCGCGCAGCAAGATCCGAACCACGTTCCCGCCTTCCGCGAGGGACCGGTTATTGCTAGGCGATCCGGGCGCTCTTTCTGGAGGACGCCATGTCCGGTTTAAACCGCCTTCGCTGCCTGCTCCCGTTTGTCTGTTGCGTATGGACGCTGACGTGCATTTCCCTCCCGGGTGTTGCGGTGGCCCAGTCGTTGCCGACACCTGAGGAGGTGCTCGAGAGGGCAAGGGTGAGCCGGAGCGAATTCAGCGACCTTGTGTTTGAGCTGCAGGCAGCACTGCCTGACCTGGCCACCAAAGACAAAATGGCGCCATATCTGCATATCCTGCGGGAAATGAGGATCATTCAAGTCGAGTTGAATTTCGCGGCGATGGACGTGGACATGATCCTCGAGCTCGCCGAGAAGATGACGGTCTATATCGCGCCACAGATGGACATTACGACCGATCCCGAGCCACTGTTGCGCGACTTTGTCATGTGGTCCGACGATTCACGGATCACGCAGTTTTGTCAGGACCAGGAAGGTATCGTCGCGCGGGTCAGCGGCCTTGCCGAAATATTCCGGATTCTCGACCGCATTGCGGCTTTGATCTCTGTTGTCGAAAACGGTGAATCCGTTATCAAGCGCTTCAGTCATTCGGCGGACGATTTTTCAAAGCTGCAGGGGCGTTTGCATGAGAGGCTCGTTTCAGAGCATCTTTCCGCGATGAGCACGGCCGATTACGCAAGGTTCCTTCAGGGCGTGAACCGTGTGGCCGCGATTCAAGGCGGTTTTGATACATTCGTTGAAGTCGCTTATGAGTCATCCGACCCGGCGCTCTTGTCCAGAGTCCTTCAGATGATGACGTTGGCTCGTGGGCGATTGGCCCAGTTGACAGAGTTTGTTCCCGAGGATGTCATGACCCGTCCGGGTGTCATTGTCGGGTCAGTCATCATCAAGGCTGTCGAGTCAGGAGGCGTACTAAGTGATGAGGTTGTCTCCGGTGCGCTGGATGTCATGTACCCGGCTCAGCTGGATGCGCTTGGCCTTGGCCTGCGAAGCGTTGACATGGAGCGGGTGAGGCCCCAACAATTTCAGATGTTGACTCGCCTTTCCCGCCTGATCGCGGACGCATACAAGACTTTCAACCTGCCGACACCAGAGAGACTGATGCGGGATCTCGCGGGACGCTTCGATCTTGGCGTGAAACTCCTCGAAGGGGACTTCGAGGGTATCTATGAGATCGAGATTGAAGGGCGTCCGGGGGTTTTTACCTTTGCGCGGACGGACAATCTAGGGGTCGTGGTGTCTGTCGGGTATTCGCACATAACAGCGTCGATGGCTTACGGCAGTTACGATCGCCGGGAAGACTTGTTTCAGGCGAGCAGCATCAAGGATGTCCAGTCCCCGGTTGATTCCTCGACTGGTCAGCCGGAAATTCCCCTGCAATACGCGCGATTCCGGATCATATCCCCCGCCAGCTCTGCCCCCCCGGAATCACAAGATTCCCGGCCGCAGGTTTCAGGCATACTTCGCATAGGACACAAGGAACAACGTTTCACCGGCCGACGCGTGAGCGTCCTGAGAAATTACCTCGACACAAGGGAAGGCGATCCATTTCCGCTTGAGGATTTCATGGGTAGCTATGAGGGGAGTTTTCTCGGATACAAGGCCATCCTGAAAATAACCACCAATGGCCCGAATCAAGTCGCCAGTATCGTCATCAGTCCGGAAGCCCACAACAATCTCATAACACTGGACGCAGTCCACCTCGATGCTGGTCGCCGTGTTCTCTATCTGACCAGCCGGCAGCGAACCGTTTTTTTTCAAGTGAGGGGACAGCTCGAACGTGGATTGATCCGGGGCCAGTTTGTCATTGGTGGGAAGCGTGGGGCGATTGAGACAACCTTCGTCAAGCTTTCTGACGATCAGATCGAGTAGAGTTCCAGCCAGTGCCGCGCGCGAGCGCGTGCGTCAAAATTCCGCGCAGCCCTGTGTGGTCCGTTTTCGCGCATCGCGTGGTATCTTCCCGTGTCAGCCAGAAGTTTCATGATCGCGGATGCCATGCAATCCACTTTGATGACAAAACCAGCCTGATACTCATCCCTGTCGCCGAGAAGCCGGGCAACGTTGCCGGTGTCCGTCGCGATGACCGGTACCCCTGCCGCCATCGACTCAAGCACTACCATGGGCATTGCCTCTTGTTGGCTCGGGAGTAGCAGCAGGTCGACATCGCGCAGCGCCTCCGTCGCTGGAGCAGTGACCTTGAATTGGATGATATCCTGAAGTCCAAGGTCCAAGACTTTCTGCCGGCAAGCCTCCGCGTAACAGGGTACCTCATCATCCGGGCCAATGATCGACATCCTGAAATCAAGGCCAGCCTTGCGCAGCATGTCCGCGCAGTCGATTCCCTCCAGAATGCCCTTCACCGGGACGATCCTGCCGATGATGGCAATGTGCCACGTGGTTGCCCGGTTCCTTGGCTTTCGTGTCATCCGGAAGGCCTCAATATCGATGGCATTGGGCAGGATGGTCGCTTTTGCCGGATCAAGGCCGAACGCGACTGCGTCTTCCAGCAATCCACGATGGAGATATGTCACGACGTCCGCGTGATCATACATGTGGCGCGCGGCTTCCAGTATTGTCGCACGCAGATCGCATGAGTCACCGGGAGGAACCGGTGGCATTTCGTTGCTCCCCGGCATCGGACTCCAGCCTTGATGCCCGCGATCCAGCTGCGCCAGTACGTCCCTCGCGTAAAGGCTGTGCTCGCTCAATATCATCCGGCTGCCTGGTTGTTGTCGCCTGGCGGTGGCGGCGGCGAGGCCCGCGAGTCCGCAAGTGTGCGCGTGGTGCACGGCTGCCCGCGGGAATTTGATCTCGCGCAATTTGCGGCCTGCTGACGGAAAATCCGCGACTCGCAGTGGAAATGTCCAAACATGATTTGGAAGATTTTTGAAGCAGGACCGCCCCGGGCGATCCCCCCAGTGCAAATGGATAACTCCAAATTGAATTCCCGGAAGAGACGAGATGATCCCGTGGATGACCGAGGATACACCGCCGACCCGGAACGGATACGTTCCTTCGGCATAGAGCACGACATCGACTGGCCGGGTTTTCGTGATTGATTCCAGTTGCATCATCGGATCTACCCTTGTGACCGTTTTCACCTGCCTGCGACGTCGTGCAAATCGAGCGCCACAGTCCAGTCACTGATGATGGCGATGATGGCGATGATGGCGATGACGGCGAACCCGCAGGCACAGGTTGTGCAGTGAGACTCCTCCGTTTTTCGGTAAATCACAGAAGGAGCTGACCGATGGTAGTTACGAATCCAGTTTCACGTTTTGTCCTGGTCGCCGCCGGGGTCATGGCCGCATTGCCAGCCTGTGGCCGGGATGATGGCAATCCCGCCGGACTTTCCGCGTTAGCGGAAGATGCGCGCAAGAGGGTTCTGGTTATATCCGCGACGGATGACCGGACTGCGGACCAGGGTATCGAGCTCGCGACGCAGACACTTGAGCGTCAGGGAATCGCATACGACCAGTTTGTTGCGACCCAGCAGGGTGAAATTCGCGCGAACCAGCAGATGCGCTTGCAGGATGAGTCGGGCGCTCCCCGCTATGCCGCCATCGTGCTGACAAATGACAAGGTGCTCTTTGAAAATCGTCAGGGCCAGTGGGGGTCTGGATTGACCGCGGACCAGTGGACTCAACTTGAGAAATACGAAGCACAAAACCGCGTCAAGCGTGTCGCCTTGTACTCATACCCGTCCCAGGAAATCGGTGTGTCTCCATTTCAGCAGGCGACCGGTGCCGGCACAAGTATGAGCGCAAGTCCGGAAGCCCAGAAGGCCCTGCCCGGCATTCAGGGCTTGAAAAAACTTCGCCTGGAAAATTCATGGCGCTATCCGGCCCAGGTTGTGAACCAGGAGATGACCCGCCCTGTTCTTTATTTTGACGACATTGAGGTTGCCCAGGGCCAGAAGGCTGTCGGTGCCGCGCTCGTGCAGGCGCAGGATGGACGTCAGCAAATGCATTTCTTTTTCTCGCAGGGCAACAGCATCGAAGCGAGCAGGAAGTTGGCGCCTCTTTGGATGGAATGGCTTGTTCCGACGCATTTCGCCGGCGAGTGGAAGTCGACCTTTGAAGGCTACAACAACTTCTCTGGCAAGATGTCCATTCTCCCTTATGCCGGAAATTTCAAGATGGCGGCAAACCTGGGCAACCTCCAGGTCATGGGTCCGGCATTGCTTGTCGATGGCAAATTGCTGGGCGCATGGGCGAAGAAGGATCAGGACGTGCTGCTCGCAGTTGGCGAGGAAGTTTCCCAGGGTTCAGAGGCCGGAGTTGGTGGGCAGTTTCTGATGGGTGCCGGTGGATCGGAGCAGGGTACGTTCCACATCAAGGGGGTCACCATGCGCAACCTTCAAGGAACGCATGATTTCACTGTTGAGACCCAGTCCCTCGGAACGCTTCAAGGTACTGTCGAACTGACCACGCGCCAGCACACGATCGACCTGAAGTTCGACATTGAGGGTCAGACGGTCCAGGGCGTGGCTCTTCGCAGCGGCAAGCAATTGGTCATGGCGCTCTCGCCGCAGTCCAACTACGGACTCGTCGAATACAAATCGCATTCAGGCCAGTCCCATGACAGTGGCGCGCAGGAAACTGTCCAGGGACGCTGGGTTCACAAAGGTCACGATGTGATCTTCGCGCAGACCCTCAAGCGACTGCAAAACTGATCAAGTGTTCGGGCTCTCCCCGTCGGCTCCCGTGAGCCCGGCGGGGGGCCTTCCCGTTTCAAGGAGTTGAGTGATGCTGTTGGCAACCCGGTCGCGTAAATGGATATTCATTGGATCGGTAATGTTCGCATGCGCCTGTGGCCCGTCTGGCATGGCCTTCGCGGCGGATGATGACATCAAGAACGATCCATTTGTCGTTCTTTTTCAAGCAAAACTGGACGAGGCTCACGCCGAGGTCGTTTCTCACGAAGCCGCGGTTCAACTGGCCAGAGTCAAGTTCGATACGGCCGCTAGGCTTTTGACGCAGGGGGCCACAAGTCGCGAGGAATACGACACGCTCCAGGCTGCCTTGAAGGCTGCCCAGGCCCAGCTGGAAGTCATGCGCCAGAGGGTGGTGGCCCGGAAGGCATTGCTTGATGTTGTGATATTGAACCGCCTTGCCGGTCGCGAGATCCAGCAGTGCCTGTGATACAATGGGTTCATGCTCCAAGTCATGATACTCACGCTCGGAATTCTGGTTTCCGCATGCCGGACCGCCGGCTCTCCTGCGGCGTCTGATCCTAAAGTCGTCGGTGGCGTCCCTGCTGGCGACTCGTTTCCTTTTGTTCAGATCTTGCGGGTTGGATGGCAGAGTTGTTCCGGCACATTCATAACTCCCGCGCATTTTTTGACGGCAGCCCATTGTGTCCGAAACGATTCCGGAGTCGATGCCGGGTTGGATGACATTCGAGTTGGATCTGACGGTGAAACGCCTGTCGCCATGGCAGTGCATCCGGGCTATGGCAAGGGTCCGCAATTTGACTTCGATTTCGATGTCGCCGTATTGACCGTGCCGCCCAAAAAAGATCGTCTCACATCAAGGATCGCAAGGCGGCCACCGCGGATTCATGATGTTGTGACTGTCGTTGGATTCGGAACGACATCGCGGAACAGCGTCTTTCCCTCATTCTCAAAGTCGATGGGGACGAATTCCATTGTCCAGTTCATTGGTTCCCGCGTCGCCATCGCCAATCACTCGACGCGGATGACGCAAGGCTCAGTATTGCTGGGCCCCGGCGACTCGGGCGGCGGATGGTTCAATCAAGATGGTGACCTGATCGCCGTCAGCTCCAGCGGGACGGAAACGTTTTCCGAGGCTGTTCTGACCGGCGAAAAACGCGTTCTTGCGTTCATCCAGGACTCGATCGTTTCGCGAGCCGAAGGGTCCATGTAAAGAACCTTGCCGGTACACAGTTCCACGGTCTGGTGGGACGGTATTTTATCGAGAACCCGCAGCAGTTTTGGCAGGTCCATGAAAGTTGCCACACCGGACAACTCAATCTTGCCCTCTGCTTGATTGATTTCAAGGCGGGCAAATTTACGCAGCAGTGACCAGGCGCTGATGGCAAGGCCCAGCGCCACACCGTAGAGGACACCCATGGTAACGACGGCGACCGTCGTTGCGCCAAACGTCCAAAAGTGGCGTTTCTCCTCGGCGGCGAGGCGCTTCACCGCGTTCAAATTGATCAACCTCAACGCCGCATGCATCAGGATCGCCGCGAGGGCAGCAGAGGGCAGG
>CAWUNT010000084.1:0-8009 GCA_963923405.1 uncultured bacterium
ATAGCGTAGCGTCTCGTGGGCTCGGAGATGTGTATAAGAGACAGGGGTCCAGGGCCAACGCGCTGGATGAACCCGCCAACAAGATCCTCGGGGCGATGCTGCCGCCTTGACGAGCCTTGTCTTTTTCCTTCTTGCCGCAACCGGACCCGAGAACCGCAATGCAGACCATCGCAAAAACCTGTCCAGACCGAATGGCACGCATCTCATACTCCTTGAGAGTTGAATTTAAGTGCGGGAAATCCCGGTGGATGCCCTCAATGGTAGCACAGGGGACTGGAAACCCGGATTGGCCGTGAAAAACTCTAGCCATTCCCGCAGGCTGGGGTATAAACCTGCGTTTGGTTCCGTAAACCCGTTAACTCCATTTGATGGTGGTCTCTCATGGGTCCTTTGTCACAATTCGTCGAGCATCATTACCGCCACTTCAACGCCGCCGCCCTGCGCGACGCCGCCCGCGCCTACAAGGCGCACATCGCCTCTGGCCAGAAGATGATGGTGACCCTCGCCGGCGCGATGAGCACCGCCGAACTCGGACTGAGCCTTGCCGAGATGATCCGGCAGGACAAGGTCCACGCCATCTCGTGCACGGGGGCGAACCTCGAGGAAGACCTCTACAACCTGATCGCCCACGAGTTCTATGAACGCGTGCCGAATTACCGCAACCTCAGCGACGAAGCCGAGCAGGCCTTGCTGGAACGCCACCTGAACCGCGTCACCGACACGTGCATTCCCGAGGGCGAGGCCATCCGCCGCCTCGAGGGCGCGATCATGCAGGTCTGGACGGAGGCCTCCGAAAAGGGCGAGAGCTACCTCCCGCACGAGTACATGTACCAGATCATCCGCAAGGGACTGCTGAAGCAGTACTACCAGATCGACCCGAAGAACTCGTGGCTGGTCGCCGCCTGCGAGAAGAACCTGCCAATCATCGTCCCGGGATGGGAAGATTCGACCACCGGCAACATCTTCGCCGGCCGCGTCCTGGAAGGAAAGATCAAGCGTTCTGCCCTGAAGAGCGGCATCGATTACATGATCTACCTGTGCGACTACTACATCAACAACTGCGGCAATACCGGCATCGGGTTCTTCCAGATCGGTGGCGGCATCGCCGGCGACTTCCCGATTTGCGTCGTGCCCATGATCGAGCAGGACATGGAGAAGGACGTCCCGAAGTGGAGCTACTTCTGCCAGATCAGTGATTCCACCACCAGTTACGGCAGCTACTCCGGCGCCGTCCCGAACGAGAAAATCACCTGGGGCAAACTCTCCATCGACACGCCAAAATTCATTGTTGAATCAGACGCGTCGATTGTAGCCCCGTTGATGTTCGCCTACATCCTGGACTGGTGATCCCGGAATCGAGACCGGATTCCACGCCACGAATCGCCGAAAAATCAGGGACCGCGACGTAATTGGACCACGCGCGGTTCATTGATTGCGCGACCGCGTCAATGATGGCGAGGGCGCGTTGATGATGCGCCTCGTCACGGATCCGTCCCGCGATCATTCCCTGCACCGCAGCCCAGTGACCGTCATCGCCCCCGTCCGTGTGAATGTGTGACCGCAGGAATTTAGTGACCGAACGCGGGTTGGCGATGCCCCAGGACGTGGCGCATTCTTCGAGGGCAGCGATGAACTCGTGGTCCAGAAACGCGGACAGGCCTTCCGCGACCAGCGGCACCATCAGGAACAACACCGGGTCCCGCTCGAAGGCAACCAAGCTTTGCTGGACGCTCATGAAATTCAAGATATCCGGGTCAGGCGCCATCCCGTTCATGACCCAATCCACGTCCCACCCGATCCCGCGCAGGTCCGCCTCCAGCATCCGCTCGTGATCAATCTCGCCAGACAAGTGATCCATGAAATGCGCACGTAATTCCGGATCCGCCGTCTGCCCGGTCATCTGCGCCAGCAGCCTTGTCGTCCACCTCACATACTGATGCAAGTTGGCAATAGCCCTGCCGTATTCTGTTCGACTCAGTTCACGACGAAGGGTCTTTGCAAGCCAAGGATTTTGATAGAACCGGAAAATACGCTCGCGAACCATCTCGGTCAACTCCTCCGGCATGGTGTGATACCGCACCCAGTCGCGCATGCCGCG
The DNA here is from genome assembly GCA_963923405.1 of uncultured bacterium. Lineage (GTDB taxonomy): Bacteria > Bdellovibrionota_B > Oligoflexia > Oligoflexales > RGVZ01 > RGVZ01. The sequence continues at coordinate 2,099 of CAWUNT010000084.1, forward strand.
TGGAAGCGCGGAGTAAGCCCTGTGCGCCATTAGCTGAACGTCGCCCCAAGTGGAAACAAGATGATATTGGTGCCCATTGGCACCAGACACTTTTCTAAGAGGAACACCAGTGATCACTTCGCACTGGAGTAACTTCTTGACGGGAGGATCACCAACCTCGACGAAACCAAGAGCAAGTTTACGCCCCTGCATCCTGCCCCATCGCATACCCAGATATAACAGGAGCTGAAAGATCCCACGGTGACGGGCTTCCCCCGAAACTGCAGTTCTTCTGGATACGACGGCACACCTCAATTGACTATCCGGGATGGAAGTCCATTTCCCGAAATCGGATTCCTCGGCAAGAAGCACATGACTCGCGCCGAGCAGGACACCCTGCGCATCGAAGAGGCAGATGTGCACCCCACGCTCATCCCAGGCGTCCACTGCACCATCCAAAGGAAGGAATTCCGTTTCATCGACAAATGTCTTGCGACGAAGATCTGCAAGTTGTTTCGGGTACTTCGAACCCTGAAAGTAGCGCAGGTCAATAATCCGGTTCTCGGCAGATGGCTGACTTGGCTCCACGGCAATCTCCATGTTGACGTCGCTGAATATCCACAAAATTCTGGTTGTTACCGACAGTAAACGAAGGAAAACCCCGCACTGCAATAGTTAGAAATAACCAGCGAATAGTTATCAATAACTATAATTTTCCGCGGATGTCCCCCCGACCTCAAACCTAACGGTTTGTTCGACAGGGGTAACTGTGGCACGGGCGCTAAAAAACAACCCACAATCAGTTTTGAAACGGCCGATCGAATTTAAATCCGACGCGGGCCGGAATCTGAAGCATCTGGAAATCGCGCAGAAGGTCGAACAAGTACACAAAACCATGACCAAGCGAGTTGTATTCCCAGCCATGATCGCTGTGACGATCTCCTATTATGTTGCCTCCATCAATCACGACAAGTTTCACTATCTTGTTCTTGCCGGAGGCATCGCTGTCGCCGCATTCAACGGCTGGATGACCAACACAACAGAGGCCTGGCAGAGAAAGACAGGATACAGGACTGACGAGTGGGATGCGGGACGGTGGCTCATAAATCTCGTGGTCGTGGACTTTTTCCTGACGTATGCGCTTCGTCCGCCACTTGTCGTTACCGGCATGGTGTGGACCCTGCTTGTGATCTCGTCACAATCAGATCTCTTCCGAAAATCTTACCGGAATTTGGTGACTACGGCCGGGATCGTTACCGCGTCTTTCGCCATGATTCATCTTTATCCAGACGAAAACCTTCGTTCCCGTCTGTTCGCTTGTTTCGCGCTTGCTTTGACAACTCTGATTTTTGCCAAGATGGAAGAGTTCTGGTGCAATGACCTCGAGAGACGACTCCTGCTGGAACAAATCGAAAGGGACGCCAGGACCCGATTGCACGCGGCGGAGAAGAACGCGCAGATCGGGATGCAGGCGCGGACCATCGCGCATGAACTGGGCAACCTGATCCAGACCCTGGAACTCTCCGCGACCAATCCGGGCGATATTGACCGGGCGCAACTGACGCGCAGCCTTTACTTCATCAAACGCATCAACCGGATTGTCCTTCGCGACATCGACCAGCAACTGAAAAGCCACGTCATCCGGGTGCAGGAATTGGTGGACGACATTGAGTTGCTGCTGCGGCCGGACGCGAAGGCATTGCCATGCCGCCTCGTGATCAAGGCGGACATGGACGTCCTGGAACGGCACATCGAGGAGCGTCCCGGCACGCTGTTCCTGATCGTTCAGAACCTCGTCCGCAACGGCATCGACGCGATCGCGGCGGCGAACATGGGGCCCGGAAAGGGAGTCATCAAACTGTCTCTCGCGCTGAGGGAACAAGAGCTGCGGATTGAGATCACGGACAACGGTATCGGGATGACTGACGCGGAAATTGACGGATTGCTTCAGGGAAAGAAGGAGTCCACGCGCGCCGGCAAGCACGGCCTTGGATTCCTGTTCGTCAGGGATGAGGCGGCAAGGAACAAGATCCGGATCGAGGTTTCGTCAAAACCTGACTCCGGGACGACCTTCCTGCTGTCCGTGCCGATCGTGGCGGCAACACTGCCCGAGGGGTCCGATGAGGACACCAGCGAGGATATCAACGCGGATACCGGGGTCGGTTCCTGATCAGTTGTCGACCGGATCCGGGATGCGGACTGGTTCGTCGTCAGACGGGTTTTGGGACTGGGCGTCGCAGGCCGGGTGGTTGAATCCCTCAAGCCCGCAAATGATCGCGCCATGATTGCGGACGGTGTCCTGCAGGAACTTGATGTTCGACGGCAGGAAGACGTTCACATGAAGGCTGCTGGATCCGGCGTATCCGCCAGACGCCACCCCGACAATGGTTTCGTCGCTGTTGAACATCGGGCCGCCGGAATCACCGGGGGACACGGCCACGCCGGCGGAACGCGCCGTACGGATCATGTCATCGTCGTTGGTGGTGCTGATCTTGTTCTTGCCCATGCAGCGGCGAGTGCCGGTGTCGGCGCCGTCCCAGGTGGTGCAGGATCCATATCCGATCATCTGGACTTCATCGCCACGTTTCGGGGCCTGCGCCGCGAGGCGGGTCCACTTCGTAGCCGTATTGTCAGCAAAGAGAACAATCGCGAGGTCGTTCGCCTCGACATCGTCCGTGGACTTCGGATGCTCGATGACCTTGACGCTGGTGGTCTCGTAACGCTTCACGAAAACCTTTGACCCGGGACGCACGCAGTGACTCGCGGTCAGAAGGGTGTTGGGCCCGACAAAACTGCCCGTACAGAGGCTGCCGCCATCGATCCTCATGCGCACGGCCCAGATCAGGGATTCCTGGTCCGTGTCCTGGCCGCCGATGATGCGCAGGTTACCGGATGTCTGGGTCCTTGGCTGGCACGCGACGATTCCGGAGATGGACACGAGCACGATGATGGCCAATGACTTTGCGGCGCTCACTCGGGACAAGATGTGCGACATATGCACACTCCAATGACTCATTCGAGACTGACTGTGACGCAAGAACCAGGATCTGGTTGCAGGTTCCACGCCAGACGTAAAACGCCGGGATTTCAGGTATTTGGGAAATTCCCACTGTTCACCGGATCGACATCAAGGGGTTGGCCGTCCACGCATTGTACAGGGGCGGTTTCATGATAGGATGTTGAAAGACCTGACAAAAAAACCAAATTCTGCGCGGATGTTTACCGATGAGAACAGGGAAGTTCTTCGGCCAAAAACTGTGTGCACTCGCGTTGATGGCATCGATGGCGTCCATCGCGGCGTGTGGGCAAGCGACGGAATCCATGGAATTCGCGCCTGCCGCAATTTCTGGAAAGCCAGTCGATAACCACTGGTATCCAAATGACAAACTGACGCCTGGACATTTGTGCACGGTTAAAGACGCTGACTTCGACGAACATCGTTACGCGGAACAAATTCCCCACTGCGCACGAAATGTCAGTCGCGCGACACGGATCAAGGTGTCGGCGCCGTATGGAGTCTCCGAAGCCCAGCTGGCCGACTACCAGGTCGATCACTTGATTCCACTGGCCCTTGGCGGCAGCAACGCCGAGGAAAACCTGTGGCCCGTCCCGTACGATCAGGCACGGGCCAAGGCCAGATTCGAGAACTCGACATATATCGAACTCCGGGACGGGAATATCACCCAGCGCCAGGCGATCGCGAAGATCCGCCAGTGGGTCCGCGACAACCTGAGGCAGGAATGAGATCCGCGAAGAAGTTGATATCGCCAGCGGCGAGATCCGCCTTCAGCCTGGTCGAACTGATGATCGTCGTTGCCATCATCGGGATCATCGCGGCCCTCGCGTTGCCGCGATTTCAAAACTTTCAGTCCAAAGCCCGTCAATCAGAAGCCCGTTTCAACCTGAGCAACATCTATACCCTGCAAGTTTCTTATAACGGGGACAATGACACGTACTCAAACTATGGATGCCTGTCACTCGGGGGCGGAGGGCACTTCACATGCACCGCGCGGACATCGACTCCATGGTCATCCTGGGACGCCTGCAATACTACCAACGACATCGGATTCCGGGTCACCGATTGCCGGAAAGTCCGGTACACATATATTACTTCAGGAAGCCAGAGCAGTTTCACGGCCACCGCGTCCGAGATGGACGCCAGCACATTTCAGACCCGGCGAGTGTTCCCCGGTTGCACCGCGACTTATGATGTATGGCAGATCGACGAAAAAAAGAGCCTCTACAATCAGGATTTGCCGACGCCACTCCAACTCTGCAACGACTGAATCCCGTCAAACTCGATTTTGAGGTCTACGCCGCTAAGTTGGCGCTGGATCGATGCCTGCGCGAGAAATACGGCCATGTTCGCGGCGAATTCTGGCGCGAGGCCATCCGCATGGATGTTCGAGATGCAGTTGCGGTTCGCGTCGCTGCGCGTGGCGTCGGGGGCCCATGTGAAATAGACGCTGAGCGAATCGGATGACGCGAGGCCAGGGCGTTCCCCGATCAACATCAGGACCGACCTGGATTTCAGCAGGGCGCCGATCTCGTCGCCCAGGGCAACGCGGGCGTAACGCGCGAGGACAACCGGCCCGAGGGAAAGATTCACGGCGGCCATTCCTTCGATGAAGGCTTTCGCGAAGGCTGTCGCGTTGGACTGCACGGCGTCGGCAGACAGCCCATCGGCGATGACAAGGACACAGTCGGGATTGGCAACGCGCGTGGATGGTTTTCCGGCAAGTGATCCCAGCAATTTTTTTGAGTCGTCAGAGAGCGCGCGTCCACGATCTGGATCCAGCAAAAATTCCTGCTTGGAAGCGCAGCGGGACTGGACTTCGATGGCGGAATTGAATTCGGCGCGCAGCCTGGAAAAATCAACTTCCCGCCAGACACTGTCGCGGGCGCGGGAATGCGCGAGGCGGAAGTCGAGAAGTTCCCGCGTCGGGACGGAATGACCGGCGCGGCCCAGGGCGATGCGCGCGTGGGTGAGGTTGCGCAAGAATGCCCATGGGTCAGCCGTCATGAATGGCCCCCGGGCAAGAGTTTTTCGGCGGCGGCCAGCAACCTTGACTTGCCTGGCCCGGCGGGAAGAAGGCGCCCGTCAGGGTCGTGGACTCCCATTTTTTGCAGCCATGCCTCGAACTCGGGCGCGGCGCGCAAGTTCAGGGCGCGCCGGACATACTGGGCGTCATGGAATGAAGTCGACTGGTAATTGAGCATGATGTCGTCGGCGCCGGGAACGCCCATGAAGTAGTTGCATCCCGCGACCGCCAGCAGCGTCATCAAGTCGTCCATGTCATCCTGGTCCGCCTGGGCGTGGTTGGTGTAACAGACGTCGCAGCCCATCGGCAGGCGCATCATCTTGCCGCAGAAGTGGTCCTCGAGGCCGGCACGGATGATCTGTTTGCCGTCGAAGAGGTACTCGGGCCCGATGAAACCAACCACGGTGTTGATCAGGAACGGATCGAAAAGGCGCGCGACGCCGTAGGCGCGGGCCTCGAGAGTTTGCTGGTCGATGCCATGATGGCCACGGGCCGATAGGCAAGACCCCTGCCCCGTCTCGAAATACATGACTTGCTGGCCGGCGCGGCGCAAGGACAAGGCCGCGTCGCGGGCCTCGCGCAGCAATTCGAGGGTGATGCCAAAGCTCCTGTTGGTCGCCTCGGTGCCGGCGATGGACTGGAAGACGAGATCAACGGGGCTGCCCTTGTTGATGGCTTCGATCTGGTTGGTGACATGACCAAGCACACAAGACTGCGTCGGGATCGCGAGCGTGTCGATGACGCGCGCCAGGAGTTCCTGGAGTTCCATCATGCGACCGACACTGTCCGTCGCGGGGTTGATGCCGATCACCGCGTCACCGCACCCGTAAAGGAGGCCGTCGATGGTGGAGGCCGTGATGGCCTTCAGGTCATCGGTGGGGTGATTGGGC
>CAWUNT010000085.1:0-7988 GCA_963923405.1 uncultured bacterium
TAATGCTCGTTGAGGGCATGGAAATCCGCCAAAAACAAGAAAAGTTCGTAGCGATCTTGCAGGTCTATGGCGGGCTTGTAGGCGCCAAAATAGTTGCCAAGGTGTGGCATACCGGTTGCCCGGGAACCAGTCAGGACGCGCTTTTTACGGGTTGTGGGCATCAAGCCGCCTTTTCCAAGTCTCAAAGGGTCAAGATCGCAAATTTTCAGGCTGCCGGGTCCGGTTTCTTTTCGTCCGGGCAGGAAGTTGGTAATATATTTTAGGCAGTTAGAGAATCAAAGGAGTTTTCATGACGCTGACCAAGGACACTCTCATTGAGATGATTCGCGATAAAGTCGGTTTCCCCGTCAAGGAAGCCAAGGACATCCTTGAAACCGTCCTCGAGGAAATCAAGCAGAAGCTTGAAGAGGGTCGCGAAGTGAAAATTTCCGGATTCGGCAAGTGGACTGTGAAGGAAAAGCGTTCACGCGCCGGGCCGAAATCCGCACACCGGACAGAGGATCGAGATTACGGCCCGTCGCGTGGTGACGTTCCATCCGTCCGACAAGCTGCGCGAATCCGTGAATCGCCAGGAACGTGTGACCGACACGGGAAGTTCTGGCGACGACGAGTTCGAATAAGTCGCGTAGCATCAGATCCAATTGAACGGCCGCCCCGGTTGAACAAAAGCTGGATGGCGGCTTTTCTTGTTTCTGGAGGTTGAAAGTCCCGGTAATTTGTCACTTTGGAGGATAGATTCCGGTGCGACTGACGAAGATCTACACAAAAGTCGGGGACAAAGGGCTCACTTATCTCGCCAACGGGATGAAGGTTCCCAAGTACCATTTGCGGATCGATGCATACGGCACGATTGACGAGCTGAATTCGTTCGCTGGCCTCCTTCGCGACAAGTTGCACCAGATGGAACAGCACAAGATGATGCCTCGGATCGCGGAGCTGACAACCAGGCTGCGCCGCATCCAGAACGAGCTGTTTGACGTCGGAGGGGAGCTCGCGACCCCGGTCGATGCGCTGGATACGACGCGACAGCAAGTGGTCAGTCACGAGTCCGTATCCCGTCTGGAAATGGAAATTGACGAGTTCAACGACCAGCTCGAACCTCTCGCGAACTTCGTTTTACCGGGTGGGCACGAGGCGAATTCGATGGCCCACGTCGTTCGCACGGTGTGCAGGCGGGCGGAACGCGCTGTGGTCGCTCTTGCGAGTGAGGACACTGTCCGTGAGGAGGTGTCGATCTACCTGAATCGCCTCAGCGACTGGTTTTTTGTCGCGAGTCGTGTGATTTCGCAGGAAGCAGGCGTTCCTGAATTGCTCTGGCAACAAAAAGGCAAGAATGTCCCGACGGTCTAAATGTCCCTGGACTCACTGGGTCCTGGCACTTCTCTCGGCCAGCTTCCTGGCCGCTGCCGCATTGCAGATTTTTGCCGGTGCAGCCCAGGTTCTCTGGGCGGCCAAAGTCGCGCGGGAACTGTTGGAGCGTGACCGGGACGGTATGGCCCGTCTTGTGGGTATCGATGACCTGGCAGTCAAGAGATCTGTGCAGGCGGCATTCCGCGAGGGCGGCTTATATGTTCCACTTGAAGATGTTATCCTGAAGGACCGTGGACAGGTCTCAGTATGGCTTCCAGTTCCGTTCCGGGTCCCCTGGGCCGGATCGTTCGTGTATGGAATGTCCCGGGAATTCATGATTGATCCATCCGTGAGGCGTGCTCAGTGAGCGCAAACACTGGAAAACAGACGACGGACCACGCTCTTGAGGCCGTGGTTGCTGACGCCGAGGCGGCATTTGGAAAAGAGGCCTTTGTCTCGGCCAAGGAAGAGTTTTACCAGCGCTTCGGCAAGGTTTTTCCGGAGGATCCTTTTTACGATACACGCATGAGTTATTTTCTGGATTACTTTGTACTCCTGCGCGTTATTCCGGGTGAGATGAAGACGCCTTTCTTGAAGTTTGCTCCGACCAACAAGTCGATTCCCGATGATTTGCGGACCATGATGGAATGCTTCCGCCATTCGGTTTTTGAAGTGGACTCCCTGTCCCAGGATCATCAGATGACCGTCAGGGACCTCCGTACGGGAAATTCATGGAAAGTAATTCCAAAACCGGGTGAGTCACTCCGCGGATTCAGCAAGGGGTCGGTTTTCCAAGGCTGCTTGTTCCCTGATGGAGACGGAGCATACTTGAGCAACGGGCTGGTGATACACCCTTCCCAGGTTCTTGGTGAAATCAAGAAATTCCTCAAAAACTCGACAAATGCGGGGGATTTCGACGAGCAAGAGGTCTTGGCAAGGTTGGCATTTGTACAGCTCCGGGCCGTGCGTCACAGTCGTGCCGGGGCCAAGCGTATCTACGGTAACGAATTGGCCGTTTCCTGATTTTTTTCTTTTTCTCCAGCCCTGCCCTCTGAACCTGAATTTCTTCCAGGTCCTCATAAAACCGGCGATTTTGCCGAAGATTCCCAGTGAACCGGAGGTTCCTGGGTGGATCAGTTTCGTGACATCGTCAAGAAAGCCCTTGGTCTGACGGACGAGCAGATCAAGCAGGCCGAGGAACACGCCGCGAAAGCTGAGATTTCGCTGACCCATGCCATTGAGCTTCTGGAATTCGTACCGGTTGAGAAGTATCTCGAGATCCTGGGGAAGATTTACCGGGTTCCCCACATTCGCCTGGACGAGAAGGAAATTCCGCGCGCGATTATTGAACTGATCCCACGTGAGGTGGCGATGAAGTTCAAGGTCGTGCCGGTCTCGAATTCCGCGAGTGAGATTGTCGTCGCGATGGCGGATCCCCGGGAACTTGAGACGATCAACGCGGTGCGTTTCAAGACGGGACTTTTTGCCCGTCCGGTCCTGGCCGCTGAAAGCCACATCACCGAGGCCCTCGCCAAGTATTACGGCCGTTCGAACATGGACCTTGCTGCCTTGGAGAAACAAGGGCAAGACCTCGAAACGGCGGTAGATGTCCTCGGTGTGAAGCGTAAGGATATCGGATCAGGCGGGGCCGACACCGACGGACCGATCATCAAACTCGTGAACTATATTTTGCTCGAAGCCCAGTCCCGTGGCGCATCCGATATTCATATCGAGCCTTACGAGACCTACGTCCGTGTGCGTTTGCGAATCGACGGTGTTCTCCGGGAATTGACCCGTCCGCCGGCCAACATGAAGGCAGGTCTCATTTCCCGTATCAAGATCATGTCACGTCTGGATATCGCTGAGAGCCGGTTACCCCAGGACGGTGCCATCAACATCCTTATCAGCTCAAATCCGGTCGACTACCGCGTCAGTACGTTGCCGACGTTTTATGGTGAGAAGATCGTGATGCGTATCCTCGACAAGTCCGCCTTGAAGGTGGACATGACGCAGCTCGGTTTCGAGCAGGATCAGCTCGACAAGTTCATGAATTCGATTCACAGCCCGTTCGGCATGGTTCTGGTGACCGGACCGACCGGTTCCGGAAAAACCACTACCCTCTATTCGGCCCTGTCAGAATTGAATCAGGAGTCGGACAACATCATGACTGCTGAGGACCCGGTTGAGTACAACATTGAGGGTATCAACCAGGTACAAACAAAGCCCGACATCGGGTTGACGTTCGCCGAGGCTCTCAAGTCATTCCTGCGTCAGGATCCGGACGTCATCATGGTGGGTGAGATCCGGGACCTTGAAACAGCCGAAATCGCCGTGAAAGCAGCCCTTACAGGTCACATGGTTTTGTCGACATTGCACACCAACAGCGCGCCGGACACGATCCACCGTCTGCTCAACATGGGGGTCGAGTCATTCAACCTTGTTTCAGCGCTTAATTGCATCACGGCCCAGCGACTGATCCGCAGGATCTGTCCGAAGTGCAAGACAGTCGATGACACCGTCAATCCCGACATGTTGATCAAGGCAGGCATTGCCCCGCAGTTCGTGCCTCGCATCAAGCCGATGAGGGGTACGGGTTGCGGTGCATGTTCCAATACCGGAAACAAAGGTCGTATTGCCGTCCATGAGGTCCTCAAAGTCAACGACGCCATCCGTGAGTCGATCATGCAGGGGGCGGCCTCGATGGACCTGAAGAAGGTGGCGATGGCGAACGGGATGCGGACATTGCGCCAGTCCGCGTTGATGAAGATGGCGGCGGGCTTTGTTTCCTTCAATGAAGCCATCAGTAATACAGCGAGCGATGACGACAACGACCAGCTGGCCGTATCAGCGGCCTGAGGTGAAAAGAGGTTTTCGTGGCCGAGTTCGCATACAAGATCAAGAACAAGGATGGAACGGTCTCCGAAGGCGTCATGGCGGGTCCATCGGATTCCGTGGTCCGCGGGCGTTTGACGAGGAACGGGGCGAAGGTAATTTCCATCAGCAAGAAGTCCGCTACGAAACAGGGTGCGGCCTCTTCATCGTCTGACGGATCCATAGCCTTGGGGCCGATCAAGTTCATGAAGGATGCCAGCGGTCAGTATCAGATCGTCATTGGCAGTGGCGCTCCGGATACTCGTGATCTTGTGATTTTCACCAAGCAGTTCTCGACCATGCTGGCCAGCGGCGTGCCAATGATCCAGACCATCAACGTGCTCGGTTCCCAGCAGAAAAACATGGCCTTTGGCGCCATGCTGAAAAAAGTCCAGAACGACGTGGAGAACGGGAAAACATTGAGCGAGGCCATGAACGCTCACAAAATGGCTTTCGACTCTCTCTATATCGCGATGGTCCGCGCCGGGGAAACCAGCGGTAGTCTTGATCAGATCATGATGCGACTCACGACCTACATAGAGAAAGCCGCAAAGATCAAGTCCCAGGTGAAATCAGCCATGATTTACCCTGCCATTGTGGTCGTCGCGGCGACGTCAGTTATTTCCGCCCTGCTGGCATTTGTGGTTCCAACATTCGCCAAGCAATTCCAGGATTCCGGACGCGAATTGCCCGCACTGACCCAGATCGTGGTGAATGTCTCCAACTTTTTCCGGGACAATTCCTTGACAGTTTTCGGGGGTATCGCCGCGCTCATCATCGCGATCAACGTGTACCGGAAGACTGAGATGGGAACGGCTCAGTTCGACCGTCTGGTTCTATACTTGCCAGTCATCGGCGATCTGATTCGCAAGGTCGCTGTCGGTCGTTTTTGCTCGACTCTCGCGACAATGCTCAAGGCCGGCGTGAACCTCCTTGAGGCGTTGACGATTTGCGCTGCGTCCGCGGGTAACAAGCGGATCGAGGAGTTCATCTTGTACGTGCGCTCCCAGATCGAGCAAGGGGTCAAGTTCAGTCAACCTCTGGCCAAAGATGGATTGTTCCCGCCAATGGTCGTTTCGATGGTTGAGGTCGGGGAAGCGACGGGAGCTCTCGACGACATGCTTTTGAAAGTCGCTGAATTCTATGAGGAAGAAGTGGATATCGCGGTCAAGACCTTGTTGTCCTTGATCGAGCCTGTCCTGATCGTTTCAATCGGATCCGTAGTCGGCTTCATCGTGATCGCCATGTACCTGCCGGTATTCGACATGGCAGGAACGGTAGGAAGCTGAGAAAGATCACAATCTCCCCGACTTTCAGGGAGGGGGGCTCCATGCATGCTCGCAGTCCGCGCAGGTGTATTCCCAGGCGCCGGTGTCCTTTCGCCGCCTGACATCCCCGATGTTGTCCGATCCACATCGGGGGCATTTGTTCCCGGTATGGTTCTGAATACACAGTGAGTTACGGCACCGGATGTGCCCAACGGCGGGATTTTCCATGACCCCGGGGCCCTGACATACAGGGCATCGTGCGGTTTTGCGACGATCGTCATTTTCAGCGTTCACAGGTTGCGATTCCGGTCTGTTTGAGGGATGTTACCCCGACCGAGGAGGATGTGTCATGTACAAGAACCGCAAGCTCTCTGCTTACATCGACGGCCGCTGGACCGAGACCCGGGGCGGCACCGAGTTCCCGAGCGTAAACCCCGCCAACAAGAAAGACATCGTTGGCGTATTCACCGAATCCGGAAAAGACGAGGTTCGCGAAGCCGCTCACGCCGCGCGCAAGGCATTCAAGGGCTGGTCCCAGACGCCTGCGCCTGTCCGTGCGAGCGTCATTGCCAATTATGGAAGGCTGATCGAGGCCAACAAGGAAGCGCTCGCGAAAGTGCTGGCGCGTGAAATTGGCAAGCCCCTGCGTGAGGCCCTTGGCGAAGTTCAAGAGGCAATCGACACCTGCAATTTCTTCGTTTCGGAAGGGCGTCGCCTCTACGGCCAGACGGTTCCGTCGGAGATGCCCAACAAGGAACTCTTTACGTACCGGCGTCCCATCGGGGTCTTCGGCTGCATGACAGCCTGCAATTTCCCATTCGCCGTACCGGCATGGTATTTCGTCCCTGCCTTGATTGCCGGCAATACCTGTGTCTGGAAACCCAGTGAGGACGCTCCGGCAACCAGCTTCTGGTTTACGGACCTGCTACATCACGCAGGATTGCCCAAGGGTGTGTTCAATACTGTTTTCGGAACCGGTCCGAAGACAGGCGCTGCCATGGTGGATTTGATCGACGAAGGTTGCTTTGACAAGATTGGCTTCACTGGCTCAACTGAAGTTGGCCGGCGGATCGGCGAGGCTTGTGGTCGCAACCTGCAGGTGCCTTGCCTCGAGCTGGGTGGCAAGAACCCGCTTATCGTCTGCAAGGATGCCGACATTGATCTGGCGCTTGAAGGGGCTTTGTTCAGTGGATTTGGAACGGGGGGTCAACGCTGCACTTCTCTGGGTAATCTGATTCTTGACGCTTCCATACATGACGAGTTCGTTCAAAAGCTCAGTGATCGCGCCAGGAAAATGGTTATTGGCGATCCAATGACTCAGGGAATCATGTATGGCCCGTTGATCAGCGAACGATTCTTGAAGAACCACCTTGGACATCTTGAAACCCTTGTTGAGAAACATCATGAGATGCCTCTTGGAAAGGGCGGATGGATCGGGCACGGCGTGGACTGGGATCATTTCAAAGGCGACGCTGAGAATGGATTCTACGCACGACCAAACATCCTCCTGAATGTTAAGATGACCGACAAGGTATACCGGACCGAGACTTTTGGCCCGCTGTTCAATGTCATGAAGTTTCATGACTTTGAGGAAGCCATGGCGATGGCAAACGATCACGGTTACGGGCTTTCGTCTTCGATCTACACGAACAATCCGATGCTTGTTTATCGTTTCAAGCAGGGAATCACCGCCGGCATGTCGAGTATCAACAATTCGACTACTGGCGCGGAAGCGCACCTGCCATTTGGTGGCAACGGAAAGAGTGGCAATGGCGGACGTCAGTCCGGGATCTGGGTGATCGACCAGTTCACGAAGTGGCATGCCGTAAATTGGGACATGTCTGGCAAGCTCCAGCTGGCCCAGATGGATACGGCCTACGTCGAGCCGGACTTGAACTATAAAGTCCAGCTTTAGTCTTTAGATAAGTTACTGTTATTGTTAATGAAACCCGCCAGCAGTTGGCGGGTTTCATGTTTCTGGAAGGTTTTCCGCAAGAATTTAACAGGGGAGTGGGTCCTGAGGGGGATCGCTCCCCGCTCACTTTTTCACCCGGGTTGTAACAATTCACGGGCGTGGGTGGTCAGCGCGACACGCGACGCGACCATTGTGATGCATATGGTCGTGACCGTGATCATCAACGCCGGGACAGACGCAGCCCACGCGGCAAATACCCATACTCCGTCAAAAATGAACACAGATATCACCCAGGCAATTCCGAAACTGATCGCAAGCCCGCACGCAGCACCGAAAATCGCGACGATTGCGGCTTCGACGAGAATCCGCGTATGGATATCCCGGAAAGAAGCCCCAAGTACCTTCAGTATCGCGGTTTCGTACGCACGAGTTCGCGATTGTTGCAGGGTTATCGCGGTCAATACGCCCATTCCGGCAATGAGACACAGGATGGCCATCGCTGTGATGGCGGTGGCCACTTGCCGGGAAATTGACAGTATTCTCGTGACGGATGCTTTCACGTCGACCTGTCTCTTATACACATC
>CAWUNT010000086.1:0-7941 GCA_963923405.1 uncultured bacterium
TTCGTCGCGCCGGACGCCGCCCGGGCCGATGGCCTGCATCACGCCCCGGTCGTCATTTACGGTTCCCAGATCCGCGCCGCCACGGGCCGTCCCCTTGGCACTTACCGCGTGTTCCGCAACGACGGCACGGGCAAGGCAGTCGCGATCCCATTCCAGATCGACGAACTCAACTCCGACGGCGATTATGTCCTCGACCAGGGCACGCCCATCACTGCCGCCACGGGCAACGGCCTTTTCGACCTGCAAGACGAACTGGCCATCATGGGCGACGACATCGGCCCCGCCGAACGCCCGACCCAGTTCGAAGGCGGGACGCCCTCGGAGGCCTACGAGGCCAGGTTCGATTACCGGGGCCTTCCCATGCCCCCGGCCCCGTGGGCTCCGGCCAAGAGCGCCGGCGCCATTTATGTCGCCATCTTCCCCCGCAACGCGCCGCCCGTCAGCCCGCGCCGCTATGTTGTCTTTGACCGCCCCAACGCGGAAGTGAAGACGACGCGCTACCGTTACGGGTTCGACCAGAAAAACTGGCTCGTATCGCGACGCGTCGAGATGAAAGTCCCGGAACCCAAACCCGGCCAGGAACCTTATGTCCCCGTGCTGGACTCGACGACCTTCTTCCTGCGCGCCGACTTGAAGTACTTCCTGACCTTCGAGGCCAACCACAATTCCGTCAGCAGCGAACTTGAGGCCTTCAAGACGGGCCCCGTGCGCTCGATCGTGCGCATCACCTACTACTACTCGATCCTGCGCCTGAACTTCCAACTGGGCATGTACACGGAGATCTCGTTCTTCTCGAACGCGATCTTCCTGCCGGCCGTCTTGTACAATCCAATCGACGGTCCCAGCGCGCTGAACAGCGGCAGCGGTTTTTATTATGGCCTCGCCCTCAAGGACAACCCGCGCGACTACAAGATCCAGACCAACATGCAGCCGTGGCAGGAGTCCAGCATCATCAACTTCCTGAAGTCGCCCTTCGAGCGCATGATGCCCATGTACTGGCTCAGCGCCGTCGGCAAGGACAGGATGCTCTACATGGAACTCACCCCGTCCCAGCAAATGGCCAAACTCGGCGCGGCGCCGACTTTCTACCGCGAGGACAAGTCGGGCGAGGAAATCAAGCCACGCGGCAACGACGCGGCGAGACCGCTGGGCAAGAGCCCCGTCAACCTGGCCATGAACTTCGACCTGACGAAATTCTCCGAGGGCGATCATCTGGTGAGTTTCCGCATGTATGTCGAGAACCTGCTCGATGAGCAAAGGATTGAATCCTACAAACTCATGAACCGGTGGGTGGTGTATGCACAACGAATTAAATGACGATGTGAAGTTGTTGCCGGTGCCGGGCCCGTTCGCGGACCGTCAGGGCGCGTCCGCTTGCGACACCATGGTCGGCGACGAGATCATGCCGGATGACCTGCCGATGATCGTGTGGTTGCGCGGCGACGAGGCCTTCTTCAATGACTTCTCGGTGGACGCCGACGCCGCCATGTCGGAACTCGGCATCCGCCGGTCGCGCCTGACCCAGATCTCGGGACGTGAACTGCGCGTCGGGAAAAAACGCGTCGACCGTTACATCCGCCCGTTCTTCCGTCCGCAGGACATCGCCGCCTACAAGAACTTCACGCGCGCCACCGTGTCGCACATGAAATCATCGCAAGTCCTCGACGACGTCCTCGCGCGACTCGAGGCCGAGACCGGGCAACTCATCGAGAAGGTCGCCGCGACTGTCACGCAGAACGCGGTGGATTTCAGGGACCAGTTGGAGGCGATCGCGACGGAATTCCGCCAGGCCCAAGGCCTTCTGCTGCGCGAAGTCACCGACCGCGTCGATGCCATCGAGCGCGGACTGGACGGGGCCCTGCAGTCCGCGTTGCAACGCGTCGACACCAGTTTGCGCAACCTCGAGGAACGCAACGCCGGACTCGAATCGAGGCTGGCGTCCCAGAATGAGACGATCCTGAGTCTCCTGAACCAGAATCACCTGATGATCCGCGAATTGAACGCGGCGCAGGCCACGCGGTTTGAGACGCTGGCCGCGACCACGGCCGGGGACTTGCAGGCACTCGCCGGACGCGTCGAGGCCGCGCAGGCCGGGACCACGGGACAAATTGAGATCGCCATGCACGAGACACGCCTTGCCTTGCGCGCTGACTTGAAACGGATCGAGGACGCCGGCGCCGACGTCGCCGCGTGGGCCCGGTCGACAACGCGCGCCCCGTGGCGTCGCGCCAACGTCTCGCCGTATCAATCGCGCCGGACGCGGAGTTTTACGCGCGCCTGAATCGTGGCACTTTCGGCCGTGGATACGGACTGTTGCGGCACCTCGCGGGGACGGTTGACCGGGTTGGCGCGGCCGCCGGGCTACACCCTGGCCGGATTGTGACGAAACCACGTGTCATGGAACGTCCGTTTTTCAAATCTCGAACGGGACTCGCGTGGGTCGCCATCGGCCTTGCCATCGCCGCGCGCGGTTGCACGGTTCGCCAGGAAATGAGCGCCCGCCTTCAAGCCGGGATTCCTGAGTGGACCCAAGGCAACACCGCCGTTCGCGCGGGCAACGACTTGCAGGTTGTTTGTTCCGGCCAGGGACCGTCGATCGACCAGGCGAGGGCCTGGGCCTTGCGCAGTTGCAAATCCTCGGCGCTGGACTTCCTGCGCAGCGATGTCGCCGTTCGCGGCGTCACCGTTGAATCGGAAACCGGCGTCGCGATGCATCAAGAGATCGAGGAAAGGGCTTACTACAAAGGTCTCGCGTGCAAACCCTTGCGCGACGAAGTGCGGGCCTTGGACGGCGGCCTGTTCGAGGTCTGGTTGAAATGCGGGTTTGACCTGACGAAAGTCGAGAAAACCCAGACGCCGGATGAGGCCTCCGATGAGGCTGGAAACGGCGCGGGCCAGACGGCGGACAACGACGCGAACCGCAGCCAACTGGTTCGCCAGAGGGAACTGCGAATCGACTCAAATCAGGCGAGCATGCCCGCGCGCTCCAATTACGTGGTCGACATCGTCAGCATTCCACCGTGCGAGTCACTGGTCATCCGCGGACGAAAGTCGCGGCCGGTAAGATGTTCCGGAGACGGGGTGACCAGCGTGGCCGTCGAGGCGGGAGACCAGGAGATCATTGTGCGGGCGGCGGGTTTCATGAGCAAGACAGTCAAGATCATTCCGGGGGTTCAGCGACATGAGACCGTTCAGGTGGTCCTTGATCCGGCGAATTGAGCACATGCGTCCCGTCACGGGATCGTCACTCGCCGCGATGGCGGGGATCGCCTGCCTCGCGGTGTCGTGCCTGAGCACTTCGGGGGGCACCTACCGCCAGGCCGAACTGGCCGGCGCCCGTTCCAGGGTCACGTGGGTGACGCCCTTGAACGACGACTTCAAGACGCTGGATCAATTCAACCGGGTGGTGTCATCGCCCAAAGAGGCGTTGAAGTTGTACTGCACGGGCGGTCGCCCGGCGCGCGCCTGGAACATGCCGGTCCGGGCCATTGTCCCGCGCCTCCCCGCGGGAATTCCGATCGACGAGGCCTCGCAAGTCAAAGGCCAGGTGTACGAGCGTTTCAAGGCCATCATCGGACCAAAACTTTTTTTCGACGAAACGGCTCCGGTCGCGGACGGGAAAAACGAGGCACCGTTGAGCGAGATTGTCTTTGCCCTGCCGGCCGCGGACAGGAAATCCGTGGAAAAGGCGTTTCGCGAGACGCGGCTCAGCCGGAATGTCACCACGTTGCTGCTCGGGTTTGACGGCGAAAACGGCATGCTGCTGGGCGCCATGGATTCCCAGTATTACGGCGTGGAACATTTCGGCGCGCCCCACGAGGACAAATGGCAGTTGAAGGCCCGGCCCGCGGCGATGTTCCCGAATGGCGGCATCATGGGTACCGTCTTGCAGGCAAGGCGCCTGAAGACCAGCAATGGCGAGAACATCTGGCCAGTTCATCCGTCGGCGGTACTGGAGGCGGCGTTGCTGCCGAAACATTTCACGATGCTCATCCCGCCGGCCGTGCAGGCGCGGTATTTCGCGGACTCGATGCCGGAGAATGGTTTCTTCGTGCGCGCGAATGGCACCTTCGATCTCGGTCAGGCCGTCAACGAACGGCAAAAACTGTGGAACGCGTATTTTTTGAAGTCCGTGGCGGTTGAGGAGGCCCAGACGGCAGACCCCGACGTGGTCCAGTTCAACGTGCGGCTGGATTTGAGTTTGTTCTGCGCCTACGCGCGACCGGCCGACGAACTCCTGACCAGATAATCAGCGCGGAAAAATGACGGACACCGGACCGGACAATCCGAACTCGAAACCACTGCCGGAATTGTCGAATCGCGACAGATAATAATCCGAGCTCCACTCTTCCTTGCGTTTCACCAGATTGAAATAGAAGGGACCGCCGAAAAATCCCGCGAACACCTCCTGCGGAGCCTGCTCTGCCCGGTATTCACTGGGCGTTTTCCCCGAGTAATCCTCGTAGGTCAAGGTCGCCTTGTTGGTCAAAAGGCGGCGCGCGCCGATGACGAGGCCCCACGTGTTCCATCGCTGGACGGGCAAATAGATCGCGGTCTCGACATAGGGGCCCGAGTATTCGATGGCCAATGGATAGGAACCCGACGCGGCAGAGGAGTAACCGCCATCCAGCGAGGCGTCACCCGAATTCCCCTCGAATCCCGCGGTGAAACCCGCGCCAAATTTTTCCAGGATTTCGAGCCGTACTGTGATCCCGGCGCGAATACTTTCGGTCCCTTCGTTCTTGAAACTCGTTGTGGTTGTATCCGACGGCTTGGCGCGGATGGAAAATTTTGGCGCATCCGCGGTGCGGGCCGCGAAGGCCGCGTCGAATCCGAGGGCAAGCTCCAACGTGCCGGACCACGGATGGATGCGGATGTCATCGCAAACGGGATCAGCGCGCAGTCCGGCGGCGCACTGGGTGGCCGGGTCCGTCGTCACCACCGCTGCCAGTCCCGGGGTTTGGATCGATGCCGCGAGGAACAAAATCGCAGGCGTTATGCGCGAAAAAAAACTCATGAAGCCCCAATCCTCGCCAGGCGGTTTCCGGATACATCCAAAGGACGCGATCAGGGAATTTTACCTCAGGCCGGGGCTGGCAGACGAGTGTTCAAAATTGACCGGGGGTCGAGTACACTCTGGCCCTCAGGAGGTCCTCCATGAATAACCCCATGAATAACCCCTCGAATAACCCCGTCAAATCACGGCGCGCGCGTCTGGCACTTGCCGCCTCAACCTGCGTTCTGGTCTTCTTGATCGCGTCATGCGGCTCCGGTTCGGACGGCGGCGCTGGTGGTGGAGACACGTCCACCGCGTCACTGAGCGCGTCCTTCAAGACCAATTGTGGCGGTTGCCACGGGAGCAGCGGCGCTGGGGGCAGCGCGCCGAGCCTGCGCGGATACGCGCGCAACAAGACTTCGTTCCAGTCACAGGTTAGGAACGGGGGCGGCGGCATGCCGGCGTTCTCCTCCGACACGTACTCCGACGCCGACCTGACGGCCGACTACACGTGGCTGATTTCGAACTGAGGAACCACGCATGTTTTTTTTCCCGGGGCGCAACCCCGTCACTCTGAGCGTCGCGAAGAATCCTCTCTTCCCCCGTCATTCTGGGGGCGTAGCCCGAAGAATCCTCTCCTCCCCCACCCGGCTGGCCCTCGCCTTCGCGCTGATGACCAGCGGGTTTGGCTTTGCGGCGGAGAAAAAAACCCTCGACGCCACCTGGAAGATCGAATCCGGTACGGTTACATTTCTCGCCACCGGAAAACCGGGATTCCTGCGCATCCACGGCCAAGGGGCCAAACCCACAGGCCAGTTCTCGATGGACGCGGCGAAGTCCCGGTTGACGGGAGGCGAGGTCAAGGTCGCGCTGGACTCTTTCGATACAGGAATTTCCCTGCGGGACCGGCACATGAAGGAGAAGTACCGCGAGACGGCGAAATTCCCGGAGGCCGTCTTCAAGGCTGACGGCCTGGATTTCCCGGGTGGCAAAATCCCCGCGTCGACAGATCTCAAAGGATCCCTCACCCTGCACGGCGTCACGCGGCCCGTGACCGCCAACCTGAAAATCGATGAATCCAAAGGCGCTTTTGACATAAAGGCGGAGTTTGAAGCCCTGCTCTCCGACTACAGCATTGCCATCCCGGAATACGCGGGCGTCACCGTGGCGGAGAAAGTAAAGATCTCGATCAACTTCAAAGCCAGTCCGGCGAAAACATGAATTGCCCGCCCGTCATTCTGAGCCTCCCCGTCATTCTGAGCGAAGCGAAGAATCTTCTCTTCCCTCCTCCTCTTCCTCGCCACCACGCCGGCACTCGCGTTTCCCGAAAACGTCCGCCACGGCTACGCAAGTTGTTCCAGTTGTCACGTCAGCCCGACAGGCGGAGGCGTTTTGACACAATACGGACGCAAGTCCTCCGAGGATTTCCTCGCGACGTGGACGCGCGAGGGCGAGAACGACCCACTCTGGGGCGCGGCGGAACTTCCACCACACGTCGCCGTCGGTGCCGACGCGCGCTACATCAGCTACAAACGGGATCTCGGCGGAGTCAAAACAGAGCAGCGCTTCATCATGCAAGTCGAAGGCGAAGTCGCCCTGCGCGCCGGCGACAAATGGTGGATTGATTTCTCACGCGGGCAATACAACGGCTACGAACAGACCCAACGTGCCTACGCGCTCTACCAGGCAAGCGAAAACTTTTACCTGCGCGCGGGAAAATTCTTCGCCCCGTTTGGCATTTACGAAGCCGATCATACGACAGTTACGCGGCGTCAACTGGGCTTTGACCAGGGCATGGAAACCATCAACCTCGAGGCAGGCGTGCAATCGGAGGCCGGCGAGATCATCCTCACCGGGGTCACCGGCGGCACGGTCACTGGGAATGAATCGTTCGATCCGGTCAACGACTCGCGCGGCGCGGTCTTGCGCGTGGCCGGATATCTGGGCGGCAACAGCCAGGCCGGACTGAGCCTTCTTTCGACCGCGAATGACTTCTTACGGCGATCGGCCGGCGGACCTTTTGTCATGACCGGGATCGGACGTGACGGATGGTATCTGGGTGAAATCGACCTCGAGCAAAAATCATTCTCCGCCACCGGATCCATTCCCGCGCGGGCCGTATTGTCGCACCACAAGATCGGATGGGAAGGGATCGGCAAAATCCTCGGAAACGACTCGATGCGCGGACTGCGCTTGTTCGTAACCTGGGATTCGCTGGTCCCAGTGGAAGGCGATGTTTACTCCCGTCAGTGGTCTGCCGGCCCCGGGATCCAGTGGTTCCCGCGACCGCACTTCGAGGCCTCCATCCAGGTCCAGCGCGTCTATCACGAGGCCCGTTCCCGGGAACCTGGCCAGGACATCAAGATGATGGCTCACATGTGGCTGTAGAGATCCTTCGCCTTCGGCTCAGGATGACGACACAGCCGTCATTCTGAGCATCCCCGTCATTCTGAGCATCCCCGTCATTCTGAGGCCCGCAGGGCCGAAGAATCCTCTCCCCAACGTCATTCTGAGGGCGCAGCCCGAAGAATCCTCTATTCCCCCGACAAATCCACCCACTCCGGATTCATTGCCGAGATAATCGCGACCTTCTTGGCCCTCGTTTTACCCTTGATCTGTTTTTCGCGCGCGATGGCGTCCTCAATCCGGTCGTGCGCCTCGAAGTAAACCAGCTTGGTCGTGTGATACTTCTTCGCGAAACCTTCAATGGACTGAGATTTGTGCTGCGCTACACGCAGCTCCAGATTGGCGGTTACTCCGGTGTAGAGAACCGTGTGGCCCGGATTTGTCATGATGTATGTGTGGCCGCCTTTCGTCATGAAGGCGTTGTGTCACATTGAACTTGGCGGGGGCAAATGACATGCGGGGGGAGGAGAGGATTCTTCGGGCTACGCCCTCAGAATGACGGGAAGACAGGGTTCTTCGGGCTGCGCCCTCAGAATGAC
>CAWUNT010000087.1:0-7894 GCA_963923405.1 uncultured bacterium
CCCTTGTTGCCTGTGATGGTTGCTCGTCCTGTTGCAACATTGGATCAACCGCCACCGGTTTGTCGGAGCCGGACACCTGGGTTTCCTGCTGGTGCGTTCCCTGCTGCTGAGGCAATGCGGGGGCGTTCGGATCCAAGTCCGGGACGGATGCCCCGGCAGGTTCCCTTTCCGTCACAGCGGGCAAAGCGGGCGAAACAGGTGAACTGGCATGAACACAGGCATTGATGCCCGTCAAAAGGAACCACCCTGCCGCGAGGGCCGGCAAGGTAGTCCTTCCAAGTCGGATTGCGATTGATCCGGAATGCGAGGTCCTCACTACTTCAGGCCCTTTGCCAGATTGGCCGCGAGCTTGTCGAGGAAGTCGCCCGTGTTCAGGTAGCTGCCCTCGGGAACCTTGTCGCCGTGGATGCAGACGGCGAGGTCTTTCGTCATGTGCCCGCTCTCGATGGTCTCGACGCAGACTTTTTCAAGTGTCTCGCAGTAACGCGCGAGGTCCTTGTTGCCGTCCAGTTTCGCGCGGTGGGCAAGGCCCTGGGTCCACGCGAAGATGCTGGCGATCGGGTTGGTGCTGGTCGGCTTGCCTTGCAGGTGCTGGCGGTAGTGGCGCGTCACGGTGCCGTGCGCGGCTTCCGTCTCGATGGTCTTGCCATCCGGACAGACGAGGACGGAAGTCATCAGGCCGAGGCTGCCGAAGCCCTGGGCCACGGAATCAGACTGGACGTCACCGTCGTAGTTCTTGCATGCCCAGATGAATCCGCCGTTCCACTTCATGGCCTGAGCCACCATGTCGTCGATCAGGCGGTGCTCATAAACAAGGCCGGCGGCCTCGAACTTGCCCTTGTACTGCTCGTCGTAGATCTTCTGGAAGATGTCCTTGAAGCGACCATCGTACACTTTCAGGATCGTGTTCTTGGTCGACAGGTAAACCGGGTACTTCTTCATCAGGCCATAGCTGAAACACGAGTGGGCGAAGCCCTCGATCGACGCGTCGAGGTTGTACATGCCCATCGCGATGCCCGGGCCGTCGAACTTGTTGATTTCCCACGACTGGGCCTCGCCGCCGCCTTCGGGCTGGAAGACCATCTTCAGCACGCCCTTGCCCGGGATCTTGACGTCAGTCGCGCGGTACTGGTCGCCGTGCGCGTGGCGGCCGATGATGATCGGGCGCGTCCAGTTGGTGACCAGGCGCGGGACGTTGCGGCAGATGATCGGCTCACGGAACACGGTGCCGCCCAGGATGTTGCGGATCGTGCCGTTGGGGCTCTTCCACATTTTCTTCAGGTTGAATTCCTTCACGCGGGCTTCATCCGGCGTGATCGTCGCGCACTTGATTCCGACGTTGTACTTCTTGATCGCCTCGGCGGCCTCGATGGTGACCTTGTCCTCGGTCTGGTCACGGTGCTCGATACCCAGGTCGAAGTAGACAAGATTCACGTCAACAAACGGGAGGATGAGTTTTTTCTTGATGTCTGCCCAGATGATCCGGGTCATTTCGTCGCCGTCTAGTTCGACAACCGGGTTGGCTACCTTGATCTTGCTCATGAATTGGAACTCCTGTTCGTGGATGATGGTGCATCAGCCGTAAAATAATGAATCGACCTCGGGATTTTCTCGAAGTCGCGTACTTTCGTTCCGGTATCGATCAGCGCGATGACTTCCGTACCGTGGCCCCGGTCGACATTGCAAACCAGACCGTGGCTGCGCAGGTATACCGTCATCAGGCCCAGTCCCGCTCCTTCAATTTTTGTGTCGATGATATCTTCCGAGTTCGAGCGGAACAGGGCCTTGCGCGCGTAATTGAAGAAGGTGTCACGTTTGAATAACCCGAACGGATCCCATACGGACACCGCGAGGATCTCGCCGTCGTAACCGAGTTGCAGGCGACCGTGGTCGGCGGGCGCCAGGTCCACAGGGCGCCCGGAACGTTCCTTGACCTCGTGTCGCCCCGCGGCATTCGGCGCGTCATAGATCGCGTTGAGGAGCATCTCCTGCACGATTTGCCGCGCGCTGTTCGCGATGGACTGACTGAGTCCGCACGCGATGGCGAAGTTGTAAGTCTCGTTGTGAAGGGGCTCGCGGTCTTTCGATGACGTTACAGGAAACTGCCTGATCGTGGCGCCGGTGCGCAGATACTTCTCTGCTCCGAAGAAATCCCGCCGCACGATTTTCTGGACGGTGGCGCGCAGGTCGGTGGAACTCCATGAGGTCCATGAACTCAGCGTTGACTCGCCTTCACTGGCGGGTCGAACGGCCACAATATGATCAACCAGGGCATTTTCCTTGCCGTCCAAGGCTTTGGTGAACTCGGCCTGGACTTTGTCAACGAGCAGGATCACCACGCAATCGTGATTGGATTGCCGCGACAAGTCGCTGATCTGCTGAAGGGTCTGGGCGTTCAGGGTGTTCGTGATGACAGCGATTGGCTTCTGCGCCAAGGCCACTGGCAAGACCGCAGCGTCACTGGTGGCGATCAATCGCGCTCCCGCGCAGAAAGTGCCAAGAACTCCGGTTTCGGGCAATGGCACCCGGCCTGTCTCGTTGAATGCGACGACAACGGGCTCGTTTGCCGGCTGGCTCATCTCAGGTCACCGCAGGCGCAGGGCTCTTGCCGACGGCCTCACGATCGATCTTGTCCTGGAGCATCATCAGGCCCGTGATGACGGCTTCTGGAGTCGGCGGGCAGCCAGCCACATAAACATCGACCGGGATGATACGGTCAACGCCTTGCAGAACGTGGTACGCGCGGTAAAAGCCACCGCTCGAAGCGCATGCGCCCATGGCGATGACCCATTTTGGTTCCGCCATCTGGTCGTAAATCTTCTTGATGACGGGGGCCATCTTCTCGGTGATCGTGCCGGCGACAATCATCAAGTCGCACTGCCGAGGAGAAAATCGGACGACTTCCGCGCCGAAACGGCTGATGTCGTACTTGGGTCCCACGACGGACATGTACTCGATTCCGCAGCACGCCGTGCCGAAGGGATACGGCCAAAGCGAGTTCTTCCGCGCCCAGGCGACGAATTCATGGAACTTTGTTGTAAAAACGGGAATTCCGCCGTCATTCTGCTGGTGTTTCATGTTCCCGGTCTTCCTTGGAAAAAATCTAAATCCATGCGGGAGCTTACGACAATTTTGGGCCTCTGCACACCCTATTTCACTCAGTTGGCCGCCTCAGTTGACTTGGGGTTCCGGGCGTCCGTAAAATATCAGTGAACTTAATTGTTTAGCCCTGCCGTCCCGGCGGGGATCGCGTAACGGAGCAAGAGGAGCTTCGCACCATGATCGACACCATTGTCAAATTGTTCAATCCAAACGACGGCGCCCACTTTTTCGTCATGTGCGGGATTACCCTGACGCTGGTCATCTCGCTCGCGATCATCATCGAGCGCGTGTTCAGATATTGGTACCAGTACGATCTTTCGAACAGCTCCGCGTTCATGTCGGCTGTTCAGAAACTGGTCATGAACAATTCGATCGAAAACGCGATCCGCCTGTGCAAGGGCAAGCGCAATCAGGGTCAATTGCTGCCGTACGTTCTGGCAGAAGGCCTCAAGCGCGCCAACGACTCCACCGAGGAAATCGAGAACGCGATGCACCACGCCCAGTTGGCGGCGATTCCGCGCGTGGCGCGCCGGGTACCGTTGCTGGCGACCACGGCGAACGTCGCGACGCTGCTTGGCCTTCTCGGTACCCTGTTCGGTCTGATCAAGTCCTTCGCCGCGGCCGCCAACGCGACCGGCGCGCAGAAGGGCGTGATCCTCGCCCAGGGTATTTCCGAAGCACTCTCGGCAACGACATTCGGCCTCGCGACGGCTCTTCTTTGTTTGCTCGTCTACGGGATCCTCATGATGAAGCAGACGGCGATCATCGATGACATCAATCAGAACGCGGCGCGTCTCATGGACCTTCTCTATACCCGCAAGATGAAAATTCGCAGCGGGCAGGACATGTCGACCGTCAACGCGGACTGATTGTTTGAAGTTTGCCTCCTGGCTCAACGAGACACGGGTGACGCATGCGCAAGCGCAAAGGCATCAAACGAAACGACACGACTGACATCGACCTGAACATCATCCCGTTCATCGATGTCTTCTCGATGCTCAATACCTTCCTTCTGTTTTCGGCGGTATTCGTGGCTACCGGCATCATCGAGGTGCAGGTGCCTTTCCTCTCGAACGCCCCGCAACCGAAGGAAGAAGGCCAGAGGACCCTGGAGATCAAGATCGACGCCGCCAAGGACAAGGTCCAGGTCATCACCGAGTTCTCGAAGGAACCGCGAAACGAGCAGAAGTTTGATTTCCCGAACTCGAAAGAGGGACTTGACCGGATGCACGACCGGCTGGTCGCCATCCGGCAGGCCAATCTGGCGCAAGACAAGCTGACGTTTTTCTCGGAAGACGATGTGATCTGGGAGAACGTCTCGGCGATTCTGGACTCGGCCAAGTTTCGCAAGCCGGCGGACCCGAAATTCCCGCTGAAGAACGAGAAAACCGGTGAAACGACGCCGGACGAGCAGTTCCTGTTTCCCAAGATCGTGATGGGCAGCGTGATCCTGTAACCGGTCCCGTGGGGAGAACTCCAGATGGCATCCGTCGGTGGAAGTAAAGATACCCTGTCGCTGAACCTTTATCCGATGCTGGACATTTTCAGCATCCTGATCACGTTCCTTCTGATGAGCTACTCGACAGATCCCGTCAACCATGATGTCAACGCTGGCATCGAGTTGCCGGAATCCCGCACGATGATCAGCCTCGACGAGATCCCGGCGATTGTCGTGACGAAGAACGAGATGTTCGTCAATGACAAGAAGATCGTCGATGTCGTCAACGGGGAAGTTCCCAAGGAACAACTGGGCGAATCCTACCAGGGCGCGATCAGGCCAGTGTACGACGAGTTGAAGCGCATCGCCGAGGCCAACAAGCGCATCATGGCCTCAGCGGCTTCCAATGACTTGTCCCAGCAGATCGGCAAGACCGGCGCCTTGACCATGGAGATGGACAAGGGACATCCGTTCAAGTTGATGAAACGCATCATGCTTTCCGCCCAGCAGGCGGAGTTTGTCACGTTCAAGCTGGTGGTGACGCGTCTCGAGAATTGAATCGCGGGCAAGGAGTCCCATTTGGGTTGGCCGAAACAAATTGGCAATGGAAAACGCGGTGGTCGTGGATCCTTCACCAGGATGATGCGACGGATTCCGGCGGCGATAGCCATCGCGGCGTCCGTCCTTTTCATGCCTGATGGTTTCGAGGCGCGGGCCGCCGGTGAGCAGGACGACCAGCCCAAGGGACAATTCGAGGGCTACGATGTCCGGGTCATCAGGCCGAAGTTCTTCACCAAGGCGCGTCGCGCTGAATTCGGTGGCCAGCTCAGCGTCGTGATGAACCAGACGTTCATCTACACGTACTTGATGACCGGCATCCTGAACTATCACTTCACGGAGTCTCTTGGCGCGGAGCTGGACGCCAGTTACGGGTTCAGCCTCGACAAGGAAGACAAGACCCTTCTCAAAAGCAGTTTCAACATCAGCACCCAGATCCAACGGACCCAGTACCAGTTCCTCGGTGGCCTCGTCTGGACGCCGATGTACGGGAAGTACCAGCTGGCCAGTGGCAAGTTGATCTACTTCGACACGTTCCTCGTCGGCGGCGGTGGCATGACCGGCATCGACTACCAGTACGACCACTGCCAGACCTCGTCGAGCGGCAATGCCCCGGCTCCTCCGGCGGCGAATACAAAAGGATATTTTGGCGGGATCATCGGCATCGGGCAGCGCTTCTTCATCGACAAGAACCTGGCCCTCCGTTTCGAGGTCCGTGACAACTTCTTCACCGTGAATGAGCGTGATGGTTCTTGTGACCCTGAATACACAGCGGACTCGGCTAAGACAATCAACAACGTGACCATGCAGGTCGGGGCGTCGCGCTTCCTGTAAATGGCCTTGCGGGGAATTTCAACGATGGTGGCTTGGCGTTTTCTCATTGCGGGCGGATTGATGCTGGGCGCCTCAACAGCCCTGGCCAACCTGCAAAACATTTCTGTTTTGTACTCGCGCGGTGATTATCCAGGCGCGGCATCCGCCGCATTCCAGTTGTACAGTTCCAGCCGCAACGTCCAGGAGAAATTGAACGCGGGATTCTTCCTCGCCCGTTCCCTGCAGGCGCTCGACCTGCCATATTCAGCATCGCGTTTCTACGGCGCGATCGTGCGCCAGGGGCCTGTCAGCAACCCGTTTTTCCGGCAGTCGTTCGAGCAACTTGGCCAGATCAACAGCACGGTCAGTCTGGGTCAGGCCCAGATCGTCCAGCTGGTGTCGGGACGAAATGGCAGCATCAGCACCGAGGCGATCCCGGGTTCCGCTCGTGGTTTCTACTATTATTACCAGGGCGTCGAGAACTTCGATGATCGCAAGTACGAGGCCGCGTCACGCGCGTTCCGCAGTGTTCCCGGTGGTTCGCCATATTACCTGCGCGCGCAGTTCCACCTGGGCGTGATCGCGAACCTTCAGGGACAGCATAGCCAGGCGATCAGTTACTTCAGCAGCGTCGCCTCGGGCGCCCGTCGTGACGACGACGGGGATCATCTGCGCAACGCGGCGATCATGAACATCGCGCGCGTCGAGTATGAGACAAAACGTTTCAATGAGTCCCTCATGCAATACGGGCGCGTCGCGCGCGACTCGGACGTGTGGCTTGACGCCCAGTTCGAGGGCGCGTGGGCGTTCTTCATGATCCAGAAACACAACAACGCGCTCGGCAACCTCCATACGGTCCTCGCGCCCTTCTTTGAGAACCGTTTTTACCCCGAGAGCTATATCCTTCAGTCGATCACGTTCCTGCGCCTTTGCAAATTTGACGAGACCAAGGATGCCCTCGAGAAGTTCCGTGACCGTTACCGGCCCTTGTTCGGTGAGTTGAAAAAGCTGGTGAATGAGTACGATGAGAACAAGCGCGGGTTTTACAAGCTCGTGTATGACTTCCGCAGCGGCGCCCTTTCCCGTTACCGCGAGGCCTGGCCCCTGCTGGACGCCTTGTCACGGACCGACGCGTTTCGCGAAGGCGCCATCGCGATCCGCAATTCCGATTCCGAGCTCGCGCGCCTTTCCCGCTACGGGGTCAAGTGGTCGAGTTCTGGTTTGCAGGAGGAGTTGCGCGAGTTTCTTGGCAAGAAAAAGAGCCTGGCCTCGGACGAGGCGGGGCGCAAGCTGTTCCAGAAGCTCAATAACCAGCGTGACTACTTGAAGGAACTGTCGCGCCAGACGGAATTCATCAACGCCGAGATGCTCCTGAACCGGGTTGATGCGCTGCGCGCGTCCTTGCGGGTCTCGACTGCCGAGAAACGTATCAATTTCATCGGCGGATTCCAGACTCTCAGTTTGTCGCAGGAGCTCGAGTACTGGCCTTTCCAGGGAGAGTACTGGGAGGACGAACTCGGATACTACGTTTACAACCTGGACAGCAGCTGCCCCTCTTCAAGCAAGAAGTGACATCAAGAGGTTGAAATGCGGATGAAACTGACACGTGTGGCGTTCATCGCGGGCTTTTCCGCCGTGTTGTGCGGCGCGGTGGATGTCTCGCTGGACGCGAATCGCGGCAAGGACCACAAGCGCTCTGGCGTCGACGTCGTCGAGCGCAAGATCGAGAAAGGATCCGCGGCGGACCGCAAAAATGTCTCGTCATTCACGAAGGCCGAGGCTTTCCTGGTCGCGACGGAACAGAAGCTCAGCGGTGAGATCAGCAAGACCATCCAGTATTTGCAGAAAATCGAGCCGCGGACCCCGGCGCAGTCGCCCGAGCGCCTGCGCATCCTCGAGCAGTTGCTTAACCTGAACCTCGAACTGGGCCTGTATGAGCTGTCTCTTATACACATCTCCGAGCCCACGAGACGCTACGCTATC
>CAWUNT010000088.1:0-7872 GCA_963923405.1 uncultured bacterium
TCCTGTCGGCCTGGAAGGATCACTATGCTTCCCGGCAGACAACGTCATCGGGCAGTGCCCCGGCGGATACGAGAAATGAGTTCGCGCCATCTGCCGCCTCGGCAAAGCTGGTTGCAAACCTCGCGGCGCGATTCGCGATGCTCGGCATGGAGAAAGAGCGCCGCGACGCACTTGGGCTCTTGCGTGGCATGAAGCCTTCGCAGTTCGGCGAGGACAAGGACGCGCGCAAGGCGTGGATGGATCAGTTGCTGCAATTGGCGGATGAGTATCGCAAAGACAACGAATATCTCGACGCCGGCCGGATATACAGTCTCGTCGCCTCAGAGAGTGAAAACTGGGAGGGTCGCGCCGAGACCCTTTACAAGGCTGGCTTGCTTCTTTATCGCGCAGGCCGCAAGGACGAGGCTGTCGCCGCGCTTGAAAAAGCCAAGTCCGACGGCAACAACCTGTTCTACGCGAACCTCGCGACAGAACGACTCAATCAGATCCAGAAAAAGTAGCAATCGTATTGGCGCTTGACGTGAATGTTCCGCACGCTCGACCAAATTATCGAACGGAGAGATTCGATGAATAACGCTGCCCTTCGGAAAGAGTACACTGGCCTCAACTCCACGAATCCCAATTCCAGCGGTTTTGGAACGGGAACATCCTCCAATCCTGGGGTTGGGCCGTACGTCGATTACGCAAAGGCGCGACAGTCGGCAACGCAGGGCCAGATCCCTGCTTGCGCCAATGAGCCTTTTGTTTGCGATGGCGGCTGGCTCGTTGCCGATCCCGCGATGCGTCGTATCAAGGAAATCGCCGACCAGATCGCCGCCGTCAATCTGCCGGTCCTGATCACTGGTGAGCCAGGAAGCGGCAAGGAAACTATTGCCCGGTACATTCATGCCCGGTCAGTTTTCGCCTCTGGTCCGTTTGTTGCAGTGAACTGCTCTGCGATTCCCGCAGGGTCATTTGAGAGTGAATTGTCCGGATACCAGAAAGGCGCGTTCACGGGCGCGGCGACGGACCGCGTGGGTCTTCTGGAAAGCGCGAACAACGGCACGATTCTCCTTGATGAGGTAACCAACATTGAAGGCGCCAGCCAGTCAAAATTGTTGCGGATCATTGACGAGCGTCGCGTGCGTCGTCTTGGCGGCAATTCGGACGTCGCGCTCAATGGCCGCATCATCGCGACAACCTCGGTGGACCCGGTGGCAATGGTCGCGAATGGCCAGTTCCGCCAGGACTTGTATACCCGCCTCCATGTTCTCCACATCGAGGTGCCAGCGCTCCGCAACCGGCCGGTCGATATCGATGCCCTGGCGCGTCATTTCGCGGAAAAGGAATGCATCGCAGCTGGCCGCAAGCCCGTGCAAATTTCCGAGGATGCCCGCAAGGCGCTCCGCGCCTGTTCATGGCCGGGAAATGTCCGTGAATTGCACAGTGTCATCAAGCGGGCGGTCGCGGTTTGCAACGGAGAGACCATACACGCCGCTGACCTTGGATTTGAGGGTATCGGCTCCCGCGTGGACGCTGCCACAAAAGGCTGGATCGAGGCCCTGCCCGTGGGTTCCACGCTCCAGGAAGTCGAGACACAGTTCATCCTCCGCACCCTCGAACATCATCAAGGCAACCGTACCCACGCGGCAAAAACGCTTGGAATCAGCCTCAGGACGTTGCGCAACAAGATCAACGAGTTCTCGGCGGAAGGGATCGACGTGATCGCCCCGCTGACAGGGAGGGCAAGTTGAGCCAGAGCGTAAACAGCTTGTTCAATTTCAATGATCGCGTGCAGATGTCGGCGTTGAGCCACAGGTTGCGTCGCAGCCAGGTCATTTCCAGCAACGTCGCCAACGCGGAGACCCCGGGGTACCGCGCCCTTGGTTATGACTTCGAGAAGCAGTTGCAGGAAGTTTCCTCTCAAGGTGAGGCCCTGCCCGTGCGGACCAGCAACCCGAAGCACCTCCAAAATGCTTTCACCCAGGCAGACGGCTCGGTGCGCCCCGATGTTTACGTCCGCCCGACAGAGTCGATTGCCCATGACGGCAACACTGTCGACATCGATACCGAGATGGCGCAGTTCTCCGAGAACCAGATCCTGTACCGGGCGTCCGTTGAGAGTATCAACCGCAAACTTGGCATGCTCCGCTATGCCATCAGCGGAGGTCGTTGATCATGAGTACCTTCAAGTCAATGTCCATAAGTTCATCAGCTTTGTCGGCGCAGCGTTTGCGGATGAATGTGCTGAGCACGAACCTCGCGAACGCGCAGACAACCCGCACGGCCGAAGGTGGCCCCTACCGCCGCCGCGATGTGGTGTTTACCGCGCAGCCAACGGGCAACCAGTTCGCGGACTACCTGGACGGAACGCACGACACGAAACTCGCGAAAGTGCAGGTCACAGGGATCCACGAGGATCAGGGCGCTCCTCGCCGTGTTCTCGATCCGTCCCATCCCGACGCGGATGCCGATGGCTATGTTGAGATGCCCAATGTCCAGGTCATGACGGAGATGGTGAACATGATCGCGGCTACGCGTGCCTACGAGGCCAACGCCACCGCGTTGAACGAGACCAAGCAGATGGCGATGAAAGCTCTGGAAATCGGACGCTGATTCTTAAAGGAGGAATGAGATGTCTTCCCAGATGTCAATTTCAGCGAAGGCAGCGGAGGACCTCTTCGCGAGGTTCAATGAAATCCGTCGCGAAAGTTCGAGTCCGGCATCATCCGGGCCGCAGGGACTGGAAGGCTCAATTGGATTGCCTGGATCGACAGGTTCGACTGGCTCCGGCGCCACGGGGAAGATGTCGTTTTTCGAGCAGCTACAAGCACGTGTGGCTGAGGTGAACGAACACGCGAAGACGGCTGACAAGATGGCAACAAGTGTCGCCACCGGGAAGTCGGAGAACCTGCACGAAGCCATGTTGGCGGCGTCCACGGCAGAGTTGACGTTCAATTTGATGGTTCAGGTCCGGAACCGGGCCCTCGAGGCGTATCAGGAAGTCATGCGGATGCCAGTCTGACGGAGTGACCTGTGAATAATCTTCGCGAATTCATCATGAAGCTCTGGGCCCAGGCCACCTTGTTCTGGAATGCCCAGACGCTGGCCAGGAAGATCACCATCGGCGCGGTCGTCGCGGCCGTAGTGATCGCAATGATCGGCCTGATCTCCATCAACAAGGAAGATCCCTACGAGTATGTGTTTGTGGATCTCAGCGCCGAGGACTCCCAGGCGATCGTTGACCATTTCAAGCGCAATGGCATCAATGACTTCGTCGTTGACTCCAAGGGTGTGAAGGTACCCAAGGACCGGGTGCTCTCGCTGCGCCTGCAATTGTCGCAGGAAGGCCTTCCGGCACATGGCGTCGTAGGCTGGGAAAAATTCGATAAACAAGAATTCGCTCGCACCGAATTCGAGCAACAAATCAACCGCCTGCGCGCGATCCAAGGTGAATTGGCCCGCACGATCATGTCGATCGATGGTATCAATTCCGCCAGGGTTCACATCGTTCTGCCCAAGCAATCAGTCTTTGTGCAGGAGCAAAAGGATCCGACGGCCTCCGTCTACATCAAGACGAAGCGCGGCGCCACGATCGACGACAAGCAGATTCGCGGAATCCAGCATCTTGTGTCACGGGCTGTTGAAGGCCTGAAGCCGAACAATATTTCCATCATCGACCAGGAAGGCAAGCTTCTGACCAAGGTCGAGGCGGAGGATTTCGCCTCGAAGATGACCAAGGAAATGCTTGCTTACAAACAGACCGTCGAGAAGGAACTCGAGGAAAAGATCCGCTCAATCGTGGGCAAGATAGTGGGACATGAACGTGTCGACGCGAAAGTCGACGCAACCGTTGATTTCACGCAGGAAGAGCAGACCATTTCCGATGTCGACCCGGACAAGACCGCGGTGGTGTCGCGCAACACGTCGGGCGAATCCATGCAGGGAACCGGCTT
This sequence comes from uncultured bacterium, assembly GCA_963923405.1. Lineage (GTDB taxonomy): Bacteria > Bdellovibrionota_B > Oligoflexia > Oligoflexales > RGVZ01 > RGVZ01. The sequence goes on from CAWUNT010000088.1 coordinate 3,936, forward strand.
GAACCCTACGGGAATTCCGGGAAGCAAGTCCAATGTCCCTGGTGAGCAGGAAACACCGTCCACAGGCGGAAGTTCGTCATCAAACAAGCGTGACTCGGAACTGGTGAATTTTGAAGTGTCCAAGATGGTCAGCAAGAAATTGCTGCCAGTGGGAACGGTCAAGCGCCTCACGGCCGCGGTACTCGTTGATGGAAAACAAGAATCCGTCGGAGATGGCCCAAAGCCAGCCTTTGAGCCGCGAACCGAAGAGGAAATGAAGAAGATCGAGGAACTCGTCAAACGGGCCATGGGATTCAAGGATGGCCGTGACGAGGTCCAGGTTCATAACATGATGTTCCAGCTGGACAACACGCAGCGTCAGGTCATCTCGATGGAAACCCAGGAGCGCCGCGAATATGTGTCGACCGTCGCTACGTCGATGGCGGTGGCTGTGGCGCTGATCCTCTTCTTCGCGTTCGTCGTGAGGCCCTACTTCCGGTGGTTGACGTACGACAACGAACGCAAGCACCAGGCCGCGATCATCGAGGAGTACAAGCCTGATCTCGAGCAGAGCATGGTTCAGTCGCTTCAGGTGAAGGAAGAAGTTCCGTTTGAGAAAATGACGCAACAGGAACAGATCCTGTACATCGCCAAAAACGATCCGAAGCGGACTGTTGAGGCGATTCGCATGATCCTGAGCCCGAACCAGGCAGGTTGATCGACATGGCAACATTGAACCAGGATGGTCAAAAGAGATCGGGACGATTCATCAAGAAGGGCAACCGCTTGATTGATCACGTGTCGATTGGCAAGTATTCCTTCGAGGAAATTTGCCCGACACCGATCGCGTCCTTTGACAACGAGGATGCCACGATCATCCACGCCCGCCTTCATACGGATTCCGATTTAAAGGCGACTGTCAGGGAGCATCCCAAATTTGACCAGACCTTGAAGCATCCCGAAGGTGAAAGGTTTGTCATCAAGCCAGTTGACTTTACGCCTGAGTGGAACAGCTCTGTCTCTCCGTCGACGGGACGACGCAGAAAAATTGGTCGCGGTGATGATGCTCTGGAGCTCAGCGACGAGGGACAGCGGGAACTGGCGGCAATTTTCGGTGATGGTTCCGGGCCCGGCCGTGGCAATCCGGCTGTGGAGCAGAATTCTGTTGTCACTCCGGACACGCCCGTCGAGGAAGAGGTTCAGGTAGCCATGGCGCCGGAAGCGCAGCAAGAACCTCAGGCGGTCACGACGCCGCTCGAGCGTGAGGCCGGGTCATTCCGTATCAACCGTCCGGAACCCGTTCCTCCATCCGGATCGTTCATCCCGCTTGCCACGGCGCCTGCCGCAGAGGCCACGACCGTCGAGACAGCAGCCGCTGATGCCTGGAAGGTGCGCAAGGAGATTGAGCAAGAGATGGCCAAGGCCATCGCTGACGCGAAAGAGGCGGCCGTCCAGGAAGGGCGCAAGAGCGGCTATGACGCCGGATATCAGGAAGGATTCCGTGTCGGTGAGGAAAAAGGTGAACTCGGCGCGCGCCAGACCGCGAGCCAGTTTTTTGGACGCGCGGCTGAATTGATTTCCGAATTCGAGTCCCTCAAAGGCCAGATTCTTGAGAACGTGCAGCAGAATTTCTTCGACCTTTGCCAGGCCATGGGAGAGGCGCTCCTGGAACGTGAATTCGAGATCCATCCAGATTCGTTCGCGTCAATCATGCGCAAGGCAGTCTCTGAAACCGTCAAGGGTGACCAGTTCAAGATCCGCCTGAATCCAGAAACAGCGGACGCGATGGCCAAGGCTGGAATCAAGGATCTCGATGACCATCTGGTGAAAGACGCCCAGGTGGCGCCGTGGGAATTCCGTTTGGAGTCCCAGTTGAGCGTCGTCGATGTGCAAGCCAAGAAAATGATCAAGAACCTCCTCGGACAGGCTGACGTTTCCCTGTTCTCGAAAGTCGAGAAAGCGAGCTGATCTTGGAAGACAACTCGAAAATGTCGTTGAACCTTCGCAGATTCGAAAGGAATGAGCTCGCCCGCTCATTCTCTCACATCAATTGGGATCCTCGCGGCAAGGTTTGCGATGTTGTTGGAACCGTAATCGAGGCATTCCTGCCTGGCTCGCAGCTTGGAACGATTGTAGCCATCGCGATCGGGGGACATCAGGGCGAGGTTCTGGGAGAGGTCGTTGGATTTCGTGGCGACCGGTCTTTGATCCTCCCGTACAACAACATGGGTGGGATCGCGCCCGGGTGCGTCGTGAGCGCCATCCACCGTTTTGATTCCGTTTTGGTCGGAGATCACCTGATCGGCAAGGTGGTCGATCCGATGCTGCAACCCCTGACGGGACGCCTGGGCCAGGTCGATTCCGATGCTTGCGCCACGGTTCCCCTCGACCGGGACGCCCCGAATCCGATGGAGCGAAAGCGCATTGAAAGCCCGTTGGGACTCGGAATCCGGGCGATGGATTCCCTTCTGACATTTGGCGAAGGGCAGCGCATCGGTGTGATGGCCGGATCTGGTGTGGGAAAGTCGGTGTTGATGGGCATGATGGCCCGCGGGTCATCGGCTGACATCAACGTAATCGGGCTGATCGGCGAACGTGGCCGCGAGGTGCGGGAATTTCTCGAACGTGACCTCGGGCCGGTTGGTCTCTCGCGTTCCGTTGTAGTCGTTGTAACGGGTGACCAGTCTCCGTTGATGCGCTTGCGCGGCGCAAAGCTGACCACCGCGATCGCCGAGTACTTCGCCGCGCGTGGTAAAAGAGTCCTTCTGATGATGGACTCCCTCACTCGTGTTGCCATGGCCCAACGCGAGATCGGTCTCGCGATCGGTGAGCCGCCTACAACAAAGGGCTATCCGCCATCCACATTCTCACTGCTGCCGCGCCTCCTCGAACGTTGCGGTCCGATGCCTGAGGGATCAGGAAGTATCAGTGGCATTTACACTGTTCTGGTCGACGGTGATGACTTCAACGATCCGATTCCGGACGCCGCGCGTTCGATTCTGGACGGGCATATCAATCTCTCGAGATCCCTTGCGGCTCGCGGGCATTTCCCGGCTATCGAGGTCCCGACGAGTGCCAGCCGCGTGATGTTTGATATTGTCAGCAAGGAACACTGGGCCCTCGCTAACAAGTTGCGCGCTCTGCTTGGGGTGTACGAGGAGAACTACGATTACATCCAGATCGGCACATACCAGCAGGGAACCAATCCTCAGCTGGACCTTGCCATCCAACTGATGCCGCATATCCACAAGTTCCTGAAGCAAGACATAAATGAACTTTCGGAGTTTGATGAGGCGCTTGCCGGAATGAACGAGCTTTTGGCAGGTCGCGCTTGAAGCGTGGATCGGATTCCTGAATGCGAAATCAACTCAAGAAAATCGAGCGCCTCGACCCCGTAATCGAGATCAAGAAGAAGCGGGTTGATGAAGAAGCTTTGTTCCTCGGCGAGATCAGGCGCGAAAAGGCGAAGATGGAGTCGGACCTGGTTTCATGGCAGCAGCGGTATCTCGACGGGGTGGCGCGGCTCAACGCAATCAGGGAATCCGGAAACCGCTCGATGCTCGCGGCGCTTGAGTCAGCCGTGGATCACGCCAGGGAAACGTTGTTCGCCTTGTTCCAGAGGTTGAAGGAAGTTGACGGCATCGAAGAAGCCCAGATGATCCAGCTGAACATGGCCCAACGTGAATTGAGCGCGGTGGAACGTTTGCAGGAAGTGCACAAGGAACGATTCCGCAAGGAGCAAAGCCGGAAGGAACAGAAGGGTCTGGACGAGATTGCCCTGCGAAGATTTCTCCAATCGAGGTGACGACCGTGATCCATGTGACAGAACACTCATCCGCCGGTTTTCCGTCGTGGCTGAAATGGGCAGCCGCGTTCAAGGTGTCCCTGCTGGCTTTGTTTGTTGCCGTGCACTACGGCCAATTGCGATTTGGCGAAGTTGGCCTGCAGGCTGCTGATG
>CAWUNT010000089.1:0-7841 GCA_963923405.1 uncultured bacterium
GCTCAGGATGACGGTCCTGGCTCAGGATGACGGTCCTGGCTCAGGATGACGGTCCTGGCTCAGGATGACGGTCCCGGCTCAGGATGACGGCGACCGTCAGTTGACCCAGACGGGGAGGGCGACCGACTCGCGGGCCGAATCCTCCAGCACCGCGCGCCCGATACGGACACCGTCGAGGGCCGCGCTGACGATACCGCCTGCGAATCCGGCACCTTCACCAGCAGGGAAAATGCCCGGATGACTGACCGATTGCAAGTTCCGGTCACGTACCATCGAGACAGGGGCCGACGTTTTCGATTCGAGACCCACGACGATGGCTTCCGGAGAGAGGTACCCGCGCATGGTCTGGTTGTAATCATGCATCGCGCCGCGCAAGGCGTCGACAATGAACCCGGGCAATAACTTGTCCATGCGGTAATTCGTGATTCCCGGGCGATATGTCGAGGAAAGGATACCCTTCGAGTCACGCCCCTTCATGAAGTCAACGAGACGTTGCGCGGGAGCGTGGTAGTTGCCACCGCCGGCGGCAAAGGCGCTTCGCTCGAGTTGCGCCTGGAAATGCATGCCGTCCAGAACGTGGCCACGGAAGAAATCCTCGCGCAGCACATTCACGACGACCGCCGCGTTGGCGAAACCACTTTTGCGTCCGTGATAGCTCATGCCGTTTATGGCGAGGTGTCCCGGTTGCGCGCCGGTCGGCATCAGGTGTCCGCCCGGGCACATGCAGAAAGTCCAGATCCCGCGCGAGAGGGACTCCACTTGCGCGGCGAGTTTGTACTCGGCCGCCTGCGGCAGGACACAAGTGCCGTACTGGATGCGGTTGATCTGTTCTTGCGGGTGTTCGATCCGCGCGCCCATCGCGAATGGCTTTGGCACCATCGCGAGGCCCTTGTCGAAAAGCATCTGATAGGTGTCGCGGGCTGAATGGCCGATCGCGATCACAAATTGATCGGTTGGAATTTCACGACCGTCGTCGAGTTTGACAATCCAGCGCGCGGAATCACCGCCGTCCGAGAAATCAATGAACCGGCGGCCGAAGACAAACTCGGTACCCAGGGATTTCAAATACTGGCGCATGTTGTACGCGACGCGCATCAAGAAGTCGGTGCCGATGTGGGGCTTTGCGTCGTACAGGATGTCCGCCGGCGCGCCGTGCTGGACGAATTGCTCGAAAACGTGACGAATCAGTGGATGATTCTTGCCGCAAGTCAACTTGCCGTCAGAGAAGGTTCCCGCGCCACCTTCGCCAAAACAGTAGTTGCTCTCGGCCTCGAACGCCCCGCGGCGGCGCAAGCGGTTCACGGTACGCATGCGTCCTTCGACAGATTCCCCGCGCTCCACCACAACGCACGGCTGGCCGGCGAGGGCCAGGGTCAGCGCGGCAAAAATCCCGGCAGGTCCGGAACCGATGATGACGGGCTTGTGGCGCATCCGCGCGGCGTCGGGATTCAATCCATCAAGTGGATTGGCGACGCTGATCCCGGGCGATTTTTCGGCGATGGTCTGGTTGCGGGCAAGGACCTGGTCCTCGTCCTCGATGTCGACATCAACCTGGTACTTGTAGACGATCGCCGACTTGCGACGGGCGTCCAGTGACTTTTTGAGGATAGTCATCGCCTTGAGATTTTCCCGGGGGATACCCAGGTTCCGGGCAACGGCGGTCTGCAGGGAGTCGGGCGGCAGCTCGACACCGGCTGGAATGACGACTTCTCTGAGGCGAAGGGTCACGGGCGCTGGATCCCCAAAAAAAGATAAAAGTAATGAAAACCGGACAGATTATTAGAATCTGCCTTGAAATAGGTCAAGTATATTAATGAATGATCAGGCCGAATAAACCTGGCCGGGACCGTTTCCCTCAGCGGCAGTCACGGGCCTCAAAATTGACCGCGGAAGGGCGCAAGGTGTAGCGAGCGCATTCACCGCTGGGCCTCATAAAATCCACTGTAATATCCGAATCTTGTTGAGAAAATCTGTGGCTTGCCGCCCATCCGTTGACCTTGATGGCCAAATCGCCATCGTTGAACAGGCTGCCGTTCCGGGTACGGGCCGAGGTCGTGACCGTCAACAGGCGCCCCTTACGGGAATTGTCGACCAGGTTGATCGACTCGGATCGCTCGAACAAGTTACACGCCCCGAGGCGCGCGTTTGATGGCCCTTCAAGGGACGAACCCTCCCGGGTAAGCATGCACGGGTTACCAGACGCCCCGGCATCATAGCCGCGCCAGAACCTTTGCTGGACAGGAACTTCACTGCGAGGGCCAATGTACCTGCCATCGACGCGACCGGCGAACCGGTATGCGCGCCCCGTGGCAGCCTTGTCCTTGCCCCTTGCGGAACACGAGAACGCTGACCCGGTGGACATGACGGCGCTGGCCTTGCCTTCACTATTGCGCGCGAGTTCGGCCAGATCCCGGGAATCGCACGAGAATGTCAGTGAGAACGCGGCCAGTTGCCGGTCGACAACCAGCTGGTCCGCGGTGGGAGCCAGGTATCCGGCGCTGGTCGCCAGATTTTGCGGTTTGCTCACGCACGCCGTGACATCGGCCTCGTAGGTCAGCTTCAAGTTGGCGCCATCCATGCGCGCCACGTCGGCCGTCGCGACTTCCCCGTCACAAAATACCGGTTTCGGATTGGACCAGATACGCGCCGATGACCCCACCACGCCCGGGGCGAGATTGGTATCGTCAAAATCAAACATGCGGCCCAGCGAGATATCAGCGAGGGCCATCGAGTTGACCACGACCGCGTCAAGCTCGGCTTTCGACGCCACCCCGAACGCCGTGGCATCCATGACGTTGGAACCGTCGTCAAGGATCGTCGTCTGGTTGTCCACGTCGCGACCGGAGATGACATTCTTGCCGCACGCCGCCAAAGATACAGGAAGAAGCAGGCCCAGAAACGAGGCCGTACGGATATTCGTCATGATGATCACGCCACCTGCGAAAGTTCGCCAAGAAATTTTCGATAATTTCGTCTGGTGACATCATCCCGGAAAACGGGTTCGGCTTCAATTGAGAACCACGGAGGATCTTCGCTGATGGCGCGGGCATTCTGGACAACCACGTGTACGCCCGGGGGATCAATCCGGAGAACCGAGCCGGGGGCGATCGGGAATTTCGCGTAAAGTCGCATCTCATGAGGAGTCATCGATGCCAGGTAGGCCTGCGCCTGACGAGAGACTCCCGTGCGATCATCCAACAGTTCCCCGGCGGATACTGGACCGATGGCGACACCGACTCGCATGAAAAGATGTTCGGCATGCGGGGGACGGAGTGCCTTGAACAGTCGCCCGACCAGGGATTTGTCGCGGGCCGAAAGGAAGATGACAAGAAGGATGGTCGCGATGATCGCGACAATCGCCGCGATCAGGTTCCAGGTCTCAGCGGCAAGCTGGAACCACGGGCCGCCATCACGCGCCTTGGCGTATAACTCGAGCGCGTCCACCGGGAAACTCCCCCTGATCCCTTCAGTCCGGACTCTTGGGAAGGCTCAACAGGTCCAGGACCGTGTCATCACCTCCGTCCGTCTCGGAACTTTTTTGCATCACCCGCAAGAGGTCAGTCGATGTGATGATCCCAAGCAGGTGATTCTGGTCATCGGTCACCGGCAAGGAATCGATTTCCTTGGCGACCATCTGTTCCGCCACGGCCGACAGTTTCGCCGAGGGACGGCAACTGATGATTTCCTTGCTCATGATGTCGCCAACCTTCAGGTCCGGGAACTTGATACCACCCGCGCCATAAGTCGCGCGAAGGAGGATGTCACGGTCCGAAATGATGCCGATCAATTTCCCGTCGCGCACGACTGGCAGATGACGGCAGTGGATATCCTTCATGAGCTCGTAGGCGTCCTCGACACGGTCGTCGATGAGCGCGCACAGGACATGACGCGTCATCTCCTTGTCCGAGCGTTTCTTGCCGACTGGCGATTTAGGCATCTTGGAACCGGATCGGGCGAGGTTGTTCACTGAAAACTCCTTCGGGGCGCGACCAAAAACGAGGCGACTGGTTCCGGGAGGAGCAAGAAATATTCCTTTGGGATAAGATGTGTCTGCGTCAGGGATCTGAAACTCGCGCGAGACGCGCGCGACGGAGCCGAAAAATCGTGAAGAAGATCGCACTCGCAATCGCCACGGGGATTTTCCCGGCCCAGGTACTGGCCATGCCGCCGCCGGACAAAACGAGGTCAGGCCTTGAACTCGATGACCCTTCCGCGACGAACAAGTTGCCGCCGGCAAGTTCCACCGGAGCGCTGGAAGTGCCGAAAGCCACCGCCGAGGAAACAGATGTCGAGGGGCGCTTGTTGCCGCCGCGCAGACGCCCTGTGAGGGGCAGGCGTGAACCACGCGTCTGGAGCATCGGCGCGCGGGCGGGTAGTTTGGGCAACACGGGAGTCCTTGGACAGTACGTCGGGGCGGGCGAGTACGCATGGAACCTGGGACTGAATTTTTTGGACTACACAGGGCTTCAGTCACTCGGCCTGACCTTGGAGGGGTTTGCCTTGTTTGATGACGGGTTCAACCGGATCACATGGCCTACGCTTCACAAGTGGCAGGAATCACGAGGAAAAATTATTTATCTCGCGGGGTTTGGTTTCCAGATGGACGCCCAGGGCCTCTACCCCAGGATACCGGCCGGGGTGCAGTACACCATGTTGGGTGACCCGGTGACCTGGTCCTTTCAGGCGACCGTGTTTGTCGGGCAAGTCCTCGGCACAAAACCGGGGACAGGAATTGGCTTCGCGCCGGAACTGAGCGTGCGATACGTCATCGAATGATTCATTTTTGATCAATTTTCTGAATTTATGCTTGCCGAAGTCAGGTGGGTGACATACTAGGGGCCCGCATTCGCAAAATGTCAGTACGTAAGTCGATTCGTTTTTCCCATATAAGCCAGCGATCGGGCTGGTGTTTCTACGGGGCGCCGTAAATGCCCCTCTATGAGGAGACCCTGAGATGATCCGTTTCTGCTCCCGCGCCACCCTGACCTGTATCCTGTTCGCCATGTTCAACCTCGTCACCGCCTGCGGTGAGGCTCCGAGTGAGTCGGCCGCGTTTTTGGCCGATTACCGCGCCGGATACTCCATGCGCGCCCAGAACGGCGAACGCTTCCCGCGCACGCCGCATCTCGAGATGACCCCGGGCAGCAAGTGCGACCGTCCCGACACCTACCGCTACGGCGAGCATGTTCCTTACTGCGAGCGTGACGTGAAGTCGCACCGCAAGGCCGCGATTTTTGTCCGTTACGACAGCGAACTGGGTTACGCCACCCGCAGCCTGAACCGCATGCAGTTCAAGATCGATCATCACATCCCGCTTTGCATGGGCGGAAGCAACGAGGACAACAACCTTTGGCCGCAGCACAGCTCGGTGTACGAACTGACTGACCCGGCTGAAGGATACCTGTGCGAGCAGATGGCGTCCGGAAGCATGCGCCAGTCCGACGCAATCAAGATCATCCAGGAAATCAAGCAGACGCCAGAGCGCGCTGCGCAGATCCTTCCTGGAGCCTACTGAGACAAGTTGACCAGAATCAGATTTTGCTGATGGCGTCCAGCCGGCGAAGGTTAAGCGGGACCATGATCCGCGAAGCCAATCCTCGCTGCTGACGCCATTGGCTGTACTCCTGACCGAGTATCCACGCCTCAAGATCCCTGAGAACAGGCAATTCAACGCGCATCTGTTGCAATGACTGAAGCGCCTGGATGTTGTCAGGAAGCATCATCAAGCTGAGCCTGGCTGCCAGCCGGCCAAGAAAATCCTGACCTTCCTGGTCGGTGAAAGACCGGCATTCCTTGCCAAGTTCCTGCCACGCCATCCGCTCTTCGGCGGACAGGTCGCGCAACCAGCGAGCCACCTTCGATGTCTGCGATTTGTACTCCGGGATGTGAGCGACGCGCGGAATCAGTTCCGACACCGTGTTGGCAAGACGGCTGAATTGCCAGTTCCACGCGTTGCATCCGAGGCGCTGGCCCATGAGCACAAACAAAAGCCCCCACGGGGAGGCCGGAGCCATCTGGACGAATGGCGGCAACGAGACTCCACCGAAGGCCGCCTGTTCGTGACTGAACCGGAATGCGCGAGCGCCGGGCGGCAGCCACTTCAGCGCTTTCAAGGCCAACTCGATGCTGGCCTCGGGCGATCCGGCCGGCGCGGACACCGGTTTCAGGACGCGCGACCTGCCGTCAAACAGGCTGAACAGTTCTGGCAGGCGTGGCCCGACGCGCAACAAGGCACGCGCCATTTGCGCCTCGCGGGGAAGAAAGCCCGCGAGCGCCGTTTTGTCGATGTCTTCGAGGGTCGGCGCCATGAAAGGATAAAATCCGCGACGTTCGCCCGATATCTCGAGCGCGTGTCGTGCCGACGGAACCAATGTCGCCCTGGTTGAGACAACGGCGGCAACGCGCCAGCACAGGTCGTCACTCTGGGCGGCACTTGCGGCGCGCCAGATCGCGTCCAGGTCATTGTTGGTCAGGCCGGCAACGGTGGCTTTTTTGAGGATCGCGAGGCGCTGCGCGTCGGGAGCTTTTTTCTGGATGGCGATCCGCTCGAGCTCCGAGAGGACGACAAGTGGTGTGCGCCAACTCGCGCGAAGGTAATCCTCGATGTCCTGGGAACTGAATGAATCCGGGTCACCCGCGATTGTCAGCTGGGCCAGCATCACGCGACGCTCTTCATCGCCATTCCCCCAAATCCCCGGGGCGTGCCGTGACACATGGATCGTCGCGGCGCGGAGCAAATCACTCCAGCGGAACGGCAACGCGAAATCGGCGGAGGACGAGACATCGAGGATCATGCGGCGCGCTTTCCAGAGAGTCTCCTCGTGACCGCTGCCGTGGGCGATGTACTGGTGCAACATGGCGACGCCGTGCCACCATGAATCCAACAGGTTCGACGCGTCGCCCGGGATTTTCAACGGCCCCTGCCAGAGCGCGGCATCGAGAGGGGCCGGGTGGAAGACCAGCGCGTTGGCTTGAAATGGAGCATAGAGAGCCGGCATCATTCCCGCGAGATCCCGGTTGAGGACAATGGTCTCGGAGAGTTGAGCCCATGCCTCGGGTACCTGCGGAACAAAGGAAAGGATGTTTTTGAGGACCTCGTTCAAACGCGCACGCCCAGGGTCACGGGAACTGGCAAGCCGGCGGGAGAGGCCAAGCCGGTTTTCCAGATGCTCCAGGCGTTGCTGCCACGTTCCCTCGACGATCTGGATTTCGATCGGATCCGAGATGGAATTCGGTGTTTCCTTGACCGTCTGGTTGAGCAACTCAACCGCCTCGGAGTGACGGTCGCTCCCCTGCGGCACAAGTCGAACCAGTTCGCGGACGTCAAAGTCAAAACCAAGATCGAGGGCGAGGCGCGCCGCCTTCAACACAACCTCGTCATGGCTGGCGCCAGACAACCCCGGGGAATTTTTGGCAGCCTCGAGGACGGCGGCGCGATGCGCGCGGAAATACATGAAGGCAGGAGCGGGATCATTGGCCTGCGCGAGAAACATGAAAACAACCAGTCGTTCCGCGGGGAGCAACTGGGCTCCGTCACGCGCGCGGACGAGAGTCTCGGCAACGAGTTCAAAGCGGCCGGCTGACCACGCGATGAGCGCGAGCCTCTCGCGTACTGATGGATGAAGATGAAAATAGAACGAGTGGCGGGCGTCACGCAAACTGGAGGCCAGATCCAGCAATTCCTGGCGCGTGCCATGAAGGGCACATAACTCCAGAAAATGGGCCGCGGAGACGTCCGCCGGCGCGAGCATGAAAAGTTTCCATGCGACAGACTGAAGTTGGGGCCACTTGGCGCCCGAGTGAATCAGGGCCGCCAGCATCTTGCGCAACTGCGCGGCATC
>CAWUNT010000090.1:0-7673 GCA_963923405.1 uncultured bacterium
ACGGACGTTTCCAGGAGGCTCTTGGATTTTATGATGCTCTTGATCGGTCGGGCGCTTTGCAGGCGGACGCCTTGTACCATCGTGGCCTCGCCTTGGTCATGCTGGGCCGCTTCGATGAAGCCGGGTACGCCGCTGATGCGTTGGTCCGGGACTATCCCGGTGAGAATCTCCGGGCTGCGTATCTGATGTCTTGGATGGCGCTGGTCCGGGGGGATTTCACCGGTGCGTTCGATCGATTCTCGAGGATTGAGTCGGGTGGTGAGGGAACGGGACTTTTCTTGCGACAGGTCCGGATGGGCAAAGTCCGTGCGGCAACGCGCCTTGCGAATTTTCCCGGTGGCGATCCTCTCGAGAGGTCCGTCTGGCTGGATCGGGCTGAGTCAGGTTTGCGCCAAATCTTGGGGGCAGATCCGGCGGACATGGAATCAAGGGTACGGCTTGTCCGGTTGTTGGGGTCCCGGGGGCGCATCCGGGAGGCGGACGAAGTGGTTTCCGCGGCACCGGCGTTCTTGGATCAGCAGGGTGCCGCCTGGTTGCGATTGGCTCAGGCTGAAATTCTTGAGGATCCGCTGAAACCGGATAGTGCCCTTGATGCCTACCGGGAGGCCCTGCGCCGCTATCCTCGCCACCAAGGTTTGCAGATCTGGTACGGATCGTTTTTGGCAACTTTGGGGGACAACGACCGGATTCATCAAGTTATCGGTGGTGCGGGGGAAATCGATGCCCTTGCCGACCACGCTATCGCGGAGTCATTGAAATTGCTGGGTGCCTTGCAGCCAGATGAGGCGCTAAATTTGTTGAGGCGCGTCCTGACGCTTTGTGAATCCGGCGCCAAAAAATGTTCGAGGCAATCAGTCCTTCTCAAGAATCTTGGCAGGGTAGTGCTGGTGGCTGACCCGGACGCGAAGGCTGAGGCAGAAAGCTTGATCAGCCGCGGTCAAGCTCTGGATCCTGAAGGCCCCGGCATTGCACCAGGACCCTGAAAGGACCGGTCGCCACGGATGACGAGATGTCCTTGGCTGCGCTTCCAGTCAGGACGAGCATGGCACCGGTTGTCTGGTTTTCCTGAACCCAGGGAAGTTCGAGGGTACCTCCCTCAAAATCAAATCGGAAAAGCGATTGAGACCTGGTTGGATCGGATTGCGAGTTGGACACCGTCCACGCTTCCGCATTGACGATAACCGATTGACGTCGTCCGCGTCCCGCGAGTTCTACCAGGACGATCTGCGGCTCACTGAAGATGTGAGTTCGGATCGTTATTCCGGGAAGGCTTGCCATCCATCCTTCACAGAAAAGCTCAGGGAAGGGCGGGCTCGGATTTGCGAGGAGCGGATCGCAAAACAGGTAGAAAGCGATCATGACGGACAGAAGGGCCCGGCAAGAAGCTTGTAAGCCCGCTACGATTTTCGAGCAAGTCGCCGTATTCATTGGGGAATAAACAGTCACTGCGTCAGGTCCTCTTTCGCGTGAGGAACCTCAAAATGGGTCCCTCAGCCGCCTCCGCGTGTGATAATAGCTCGTCCATGGCGATGCAACGGAATTCATGGATGTTTCTCGATTGTCAGGGTCTGAAGTCCTGTGGGACGGAAGGATCTGACGTCCTGATTGAGATTTGCTGGAAGGTTCTACCAGACTCTGTTGCCCTTCCATGTTCTGGCGCACGACCGGTTCCAGGTGCGGCAACCGTGGTCAGGCCGGCAATTATTCTGAATCGCCGTTCATTGACGCGGATTACCCAGCTTTGCGGTATCCGCCCCGTTGAAATGGCTAAAGCTCCAGACATTGATGAAGTTGCCCATGCATTCGCCGAGGCAATTGAGGATTATCAGCCCGCTGGCGTTGTCATTCACTACGCGGCTTTCGAGCGTCCGTTTCTCTTGCTGCTGTGGGCTTTGGCCCGGCCTGGAATTGACTTTCCCATTCCGGTGATTTGTACCCGTGACCTCGCTCGAAAGCTGCTGCCCGAGCTGAAGTCTTATTCCCTGAAGGCGGTTGCCGGATATTTCGGGGCTCCTTGCGATGACATGAAGCGCGCTGGCGCGCATGTGGACGCGACTATTTCTGTATGGCGGGGTTTGCAAAGCCTGGCTGAGGATACCGGTCGTCCTGGAAAGGAATTGCGGGACTTGCGTCTAGCCTTGCCTGATGTGCCAGGTATTTACCGTTTTTTTGATGCGCGTGGACGTGTGCTCTACGTTGGCAAGGCGACATCGCTCTACCACAGGGTGAACAGTTACTTCCGCGGTGGAGTTCGTGATGATTCGCGAAAGCGTGAGATGATGGCACAGGTGAAGCATATTGAGGTTTCCCCTGCGCCGTCTCCGCTTCATGCTGCGTTGGAAGAATTCCGTGCCATCACTGACATTTCGCCGCCCTACAACATCGCCATGAACAAGGATGACCGTCCTGCGGTATGGCTGGATCGCGTCTCCCTTGTGCCGGTTCCGGCTGGATCCGGAACCAGATATCCTGGCCGGGTCTTGGGGCCGTTTGCGCACGAAAATGTTTTCGCTGATCTCCGTTCTCTTGCCGCAATTTGCCGATGCGAGGAACCTGAGAAACCAATGGAATTGATGTTTCCCGGCCTCGATCCGCAAGGCGAAATTTTCCACGAAGCGTTCGAGCGAACAACTGAATTGCTGGAACTTCCGGGTGGGGCGTCGAGCAGGCCAGTCACGTGGTTGTCGGCGGGTGTCCTGCGATACTTGCGCGACCTGGATCAGGATGATGATCTTGAGGATCCTCGTGGTGAGGCACGTGACGAACTTCCATGGAACATCGATTGCGTGGTTCGCAGCATCCTTCGCAAATTGAGAAGAGCGGCTGTGACATGGTCGCAGATGACATCTGTACGTTTGATTTGCGGCGCTGAAGTGGCGATTGACAGAGGTCACAAAAGGCAGGAAATCATTCCACAAACCATTCCCGTCGCAGGGCCTCCGAACTTGGGTTCAATACACCAGTTGCAAGAAGCCGCCTTGATTCTTTCTGGAATCAAGGCGGCGGAGAAAGAGGGATCAAAAGTTCAAGTCAAACTCGTCAGCGGCAGAGTCATCGGACCGGGCCGGCGTGGTATCACCAGCCGGGTGATGTTCTCACGCCTTTGAGAGAGCCTTTGCTCTCGTCGACGGTGATTCGTTGCGATGTAAGGCCAAAACGGTCATTCCTGATCTCAGGGGACAGAAGTTTCACCTCGACCTCAAGCTTGCTGGCTGACAGGGGGCTTTTGACTTCCCAGCGCGCGACATCACGGAATTGGGGAAGTTCCTTGCTGTCAGCGAACCAGCGAATCTCGATTTTCTCGTGTTCCGGCCCTTGTCCCAGTCGCCGGAACTGTCCAAGTTCCAGGGTTACGACTTCTGCGCTGAGGATGCCGGCATCAGATTTGCGCAGTGAAGCGCGATCGATCATTTCAATCCGGTCAAGGAACTTCATCCAGTTGTTTTCCTGGCAAACCTGGCAAAAATTCTGGTGTGTCATGTCACGCATCAAGCATGACTCGTTCGTCGGACGATAACCGGCGACCGAGCGGGTGCTGTCGAAAACAGGGAAAGCACTGACCAGGCCGGGTTCGTCGTGGAAGTCACCCGCGTATTCGTGGACGGTGAGGGACGACAACCACTGTCCACGTGGATCGGTGGCGTCACCGATGGCCTTGAAGACAAGACGATGGTCTCCAGATGGAAGACCGGAGGGAATCTCAATGTCGACGAAGGTGCGGTCAGGGGACTGTGGTTCCTGGAAAGGGATTTGGACATCATCGAGACGGACTTCGAGGCTTCCGGGGCTGCCGAAACCTGACGCGCTGAAACGGATTGCTGTTTTTGCATACTGGCCGTTGGACTTGAACCGCGCTTCGAAATTCCCTTTTTTGAAGTCATGCCACGGCCAGGCCAGGTAGCGTGCAATCATCGGCTCCTCGCGGAGGCGTGGAATTGAATCGCTTGTCCAGTGGCGCCATCCTATCGAAGACGTCTCGTCCGCATGATTTGCCCCGAAGTATCCGCCTCCATCATACTCTTCTCCAACGCGACCAAAGTTGTGGCCGAGCTCGTGGCGCAATACCACCGTGCCGCTTTGTTGTGAGCTCGTTGAGATGGCGAATTCCCCGCCAAGGCCGCCGTACCAGGGATCATTGGCGATAACGACCGGATAGTCGCAGTCAGGCGCCGCGTTGCACGAATCCCGGAGAGCCGCAGGATCGCCCGGGAAAATTGCCCTGAGGGTGTCGCCTTCCCGGTACAGGCCGTAAGCCGTATCTCCCGGACGCTGTTTGGGAATACCAGATTCGCGTGATGCGCGGAACACGACATGAACGTTGAAGACTGGCAAATACGATTTGAATGTGTCACCGAGGAACATGTCATCGACGAGTCGATTGATATCCGAGAAGAATTTTTCACGTTCAGAAACCGTATAACCATCGCCCATGAAGACGATGTCAATCCGGTTCGCTGGTGGTCCACTGCTGATGATAGTGCGCACTTCATCCTCGGCATCATCCCCGGATTTTTTTTCTTTTTGGACAAGATCGTCAGGCGCGGCGATAAATCCGTCCGCGAGCCTTGCCCTGTCGATTGGTACCTTGTTCTGGTCCAGGAAAGCGACGACCTCATCGAGGTTGGTGCCTTCAACTTCGTTCCACGCAATCGAGGTCGCGTTGGTGTTCTCTGTGATGAGGGCCGGTAGAACCGCTGTTCGGAGTTTGCCACGGCGAACGGAGGACTGGTTGTCCAGGGATATTTTCTTGTGGCTTACGATCCTGGCTGTATCGTTGCCTTGGTCCTTGATCCACCTGATCCTGTGCAGAACCGAAACCTGGTCCTCCCGGTTGATTGATGGCTCACTTGTGGCGGGCGTCGAAACACAGGACAGGCCGATCATGACAAGCGCGCCTAGCACGCGATTTCCCACCCTCGTGCGACGTCTTACGTTGGCCTGGTTTTCCGGAATGTTTTCCATAAGGGCTCCATCATGGAGGTTTCACATGGCTTTGATGGCCAATTGGGTTCTGTTGGTGCTAAACGTATCACAAAAGGAGGGTGAACGATGCCCCGATTGTTGTTCAAGTGGCTGGTCATGTCTCTCGCTATCCTCGCGATTCCGCAACTGATAGGAGGTGTGAGGGTTGAGAATTTTGGAGCTGCGCTGGCAGTGGCGGCCGTGCTGGGTATTTTGAACGTTGTCTTGAAGCCGATCCTTATAGTGCTCACCTTGCCACTGACAATCTTGAGTCTTGGTTTGTTCTTGCTTGTCCTCAACGCTTTCATGGTCCAACTCGCTCCCGTTTTTGTCGCGGGGTTTCATGTGGACTCATTCTGGTCCGCGTTTGTCAGTTCCTTGATCATCTCTCTCGTGTCATGGGTCGCGAATGTTTTTGACGAGGGGCAATTCAGATGGCGCATCAGCGCCGGTCGCGGCCGGGATTGATGATGACCGGAGATGTTTGCGCCACGGCCTCGAACCAAGGGCCGATCAGGACGCGTGCGTAAAGATAGTGAGGGCGGCCATCCCTCACTTCTTTCACGGGCAGGTGCCCCGTGATCTCACCGGCATAATACGTTTCGCCTGCTTCCGATCCTGCCAATTCGTGGGGCAGATCATCGAAGTCGAGCCGACCGGCAATTCGTCCATCCAATATCCATTCTATCCGGCGAGGGACATTGAACTCGTCTGGCTCGAACAGTCGCAACCTTGTTTCGATGGTTTCATTCTCGGGTTTTGAGTTCGCGTCAGTTTTGCCGGTGTCAATCTGCCCTCCCATCGGGGTCCAGTCTCCGTTCCCGGTTCTTGCTTCAAAAGAAAGTTCAAGGTCGCGGCTTGACGTCGCGTAGAATCTACGCGCTCGCAGCGCGTCCATGAGATTTTCATGGGTGAGATGCTCCATGAGCACTCCAATACGCGAATTTGCGAGTCCCCAGTTCATCCCATGATTATCCTGGGAACCAAGGGCGCCAGTCCGCCAGCCTTGCGCCAAGGCTTCGTCCAGGAACGGCTGCTTTCCCGAGTAACCGAATTGAAAACGGTCATGGCCGCTCCAGTGGATGACTTCCATCCCGAACATCCTGGACTCCAGAGGGGGAAAGAATGACATGTGCTGGAACTCAAAACGGCTGGCGTTGTCTTTTTGGACCATGGGGTGCGCGAAGGCCACCAGGGCGTCCTTGTTTTCGGGGCGCGTCAACCAGTCATAAAAGTCCTTCAAGTCCGGACATTTCACGGCGGAGCACACGCCATCACTACCGATCACGATATAGTGGCCAAAGACGGGGTTGCTATACTCAAACCCCCTTACCGCAAGGAAGCCCGGAGAATCCGCCATCACGGCGATTTCCTTGAGTTGCTCCCAGTTTCTTCCGGGATTGAACAGCCAGTACTCCGGGTGGTCAGTTACGGCCATGAAATCAAGGCCTCCCAAGTCACGCGCGAATGCGTACGCATCTGCCGGCGTTGCGGATCCGTCAGACCAGCCTGTGTGAGAATGAAGAGTTCCGTGCCAGGCCATCATTGGCTTCGCCCCACTTGGACGAATTGAGAGGCCGTTTTTCCATTTGAACTTTGTTGCCGGAAGCAGGCTGCCCGGATCGGCCGGACTGTACTCAAACCAATAGTCCCCGACGCCGCCTCTTTCGTAGGGAAACCCGGGAGGTTCATAGGACGGTGGCAGCCGGGGATCGAACCACGGTAGGCCTTTGATCTCCATGGTGCGCAGCGCATCCTGATCCGGTTGCAATGCTTCTTTCCAGTCCAGTTTGCGCCAACTGGAATCCATGACAATTCTCAGCGACTGGCGCTCGTTGGGCATTTCGTCACTGGAAAGCCAGAGATAATGAACGGCCTTCCATGAAGTCCATGGAACCAGAATGATTCCAAGCAGAATCCCGGCAAGCGCGGCGAGAACCGGAAGTCGCTTCTGGAAGATCTGGCCGCGATTCATTTCAGGTATCCAGTCCACCACGACAGCGGCCGGTCAAGGTGTTTTCTTTCCGTGACTTCCCCCGTCCCCACCACAACCATTCTGTCGTGGATGATGTCCGGATTCGCATGGGCTTTCTCACCGATCGCAAGGACGGGACAACCTGACTGATCGAGGGTCCGGTCCCGGTCATGGTAATAGTAGCGAGACCCTCCCTCAAACGATCGTACGACAGGATTGCCGGGCAATGACCACGCCATGTGAGCGACAGTAAACCATCGGAACGAAGCCAGAACCGGATGCTCTGGACAATGCGGCGGTCCCGGTTGGGAAAGTAGCTCACTGGCTTTGTCCTGAATTCCCCGCCATTCAGGGGATTCACGGAAAGCAGGCCAGAATGTCAACTCTCCCAGGGCGCCGGGCTTGCCGCCGGATAAAGCGACTGCCTTTTGGCGGATTGCCGGGATGCCGATAGTACTGATGAGGAGTGCGCTGACACTAACTGCCGCAATGAAGTTCACTCTCAACTTTGATTTCGGCCACCTCTGTCCAGCAATAATCGCAGCATCCGGGATCAGTAGCCAGAAGGCTGGCAATCCCCAGTGTGGAAGGACTTCCTTGTAGGTCATGGTGATGTGAATCAATAAAAGCAGCGGGACTGTTGCCAGCAAAACAGTCCGCTCGACATTTCGCCGGCGATGCCGCCAGAGATTGATGATTGTCAGGACAAGAAGTCCAAAAAATCCCGGAGTCAGGA
>CAWUNT010000091.1:0-7624 GCA_963923405.1 uncultured bacterium
ACAAGGAGTATCGTCGGCAGCGTCAGATGTGTATAAGAGACAGGCCTTGACCCTTGAGATGCGCATGGATTCAACCCTCGAAGTCACGGTCCATGACGGTTTTGCGCTTGTCGGTCTGGGCGCGTTCGATGGCGCGCGCGCACTCGCGTTCGACGACTTTGGTCAGGGCTTCCATCACCGAGGCAGAAGTATTCATGCCCGAGCGGTCCTTGATCAACTTCTTGACCTTGCTGGCGACAACCAAAACTTCACTCATGGTTCGACTCCCAATCCGGGTTTGTTGAAACGAAACTTTATCCAAGATACTACCAAGGATAACGCTCTTGAGGAATGTCCATGAAAAATTCATTGGTTCTTTTCGTGATCCTGGTTTCGGGTACCGTTTTATTTGCAGGGTGTGTCCATGACCGGCCCGTCACTCAAGAGGCCCTCGCAGGTGGTGATCCCTTGTCGCGCTACACGGATTTCGCGCGCCGTTGCGATGGCCAGGTGGAAACGCGGCGGGAAGTTGCCGACCTTGTGGACGCGGATGACGCGAAAGTCCGCAAAGTCGTGCGTCGTTTGATCCGCGAGTTCGCGAAATCCGGGAAAATCGAACTCGAGGGGATCAAGGAAATCCAAAAGCACGGCACTTTGCTGGAATACCGGATGGACAGCCTCATGACCGCGAAATCAGGAACTCTGAAATCGGCCGATACGATCAAGTTCACGAGACCGGTCAAGAACGGGAACACAGCCCGCCGTGTGACGGGCGCCAAGGCAAAAAATCTTGGATCCGGCGCGTGGCAGCGCGACGAGGAACTCAGCTGCTCCGTTGTCAACGCCACATTTCCGGGGACACTTCTCCTGGTCCATTCGCGCGGCGGGGATGAGGACGTCGAACTGGCCGACCGCGCGTTCACTTACGTCCAGATGATCGAACGCGTCCCGGGTGGAAAAGTTACCGTCGCCCGTTACATCAAGCCCTCAGTCATCATGGACGAAGTGGTCGAGACAAGCCCCGTGTTCACCGTCGAACAGTGGCTTCCGTGAGAGGGTCTGCCCGACCATCTCGTTTCTTGATTTGGCAGCAAAAACAGCATGTTGTGTAATTTCCCGGGTTGACTTCGAAGGCCGCTCAAGTCAACCGGAAAGTCTCCGTTTCTATAAATATGGAAGCGAAAATCATCACCTGGGCGACGCCCGTCTTTTTCGTGCTGATCGCGATCGAAATCATCGCCAGTCGCTTCATGAAGCGCGACGTGTACCGTGTCGATGACGCGATCAACAGCCTGAGCCTCGGCGTCATCTCGCAGATCGCCGCCGTGTTCGGGCGCGTCATGACCGTGGCGATTTACAAGTTCATTTACGATATCTTCAGCTTCATGGCGTTGCCGGCGGACTCTGTTGTCGTCTGGGTGTTCGCCCTTATCGCCTATGATTTCTGCTATTACTGGCTGCATCGCATGGGCCACGAATTGACTTTTCTCTGGGCCGCTCACGTCGTCCACCACCAGAGCGAGGAGTACAACCTCTCGACCGCGCTGCGGCAGACGAGTACCGGCATGTTGTTTGGCTGGATTTTTTACGTCCCGCTTGTCTTTGTGGGTGTTCCGCCAACCGTATTCGCCGTGGTCGCCCTGGTTGACCTCCTTTACCAGTTCTGGATCCATACACAGTTGATCGACCGCATGGGCTGGTTCGACCGGATTTTCGCAAGCCCCTCCAATCACCGGGTCCATCACGCGGTAAACGACAAGTACGTGGACAAGAATTATGGCGGCATGCTGATCATCTGGGACCGGATGTTTGG
The DNA here is from genome assembly GCA_963923405.1 of uncultured bacterium. GTDB lineage: Bacteria > Bdellovibrionota_B > Oligoflexia > Oligoflexales > RGVZ01 > RGVZ01. Next base: position 1,793 of record CAWUNT010000091.1, read on the forward strand.
GACGTTTGTCGAGGAAGATGTCCGGGAACCTGTTGTTTACGGAACGAGGTCGCAACTCAAGTCATGGAATCCGTTCTGGGCCAATGTCGAAGTCTACGTGGCGATGTTCCAGGATTTCGTCCGGACGGGCACGTGGCGCGACAAGTTCGCCGTCATCACCAGCCGGACAGGATGGCGTCCTGATGATGTGAAGGCCGCCTGGCCAAAGCCGGAATTCGACATCAACCGGCCGAAATTCGTCCCGGCTCCGTCGCGGGCTCTTCTCGTATACGGCATGTCCCAGTTCGCCGTGTTGCTCGTCGCCGGCATTCACTTCCTGCAGGCGCAAAAAGGCGCCGCGCTGGGGCCGTTGGCGGTATACGCATGCTGGCTGGTCGCCTCGTTGTCATCTCTTGGCATCGTGCTGGAGTCCCGGCGCGACGGCGTCTGGTTTGAGATCTTGCGTTGGCTCGTGACCGGCGCTGGAGTCGTCGCGACCGGATCGTGGTTCATGACTGGACCTGTGCCAGCAACTCTCGCCAGCGTGATGATCGCGTGGTCCCTTGTGTCAGTGATCTGGGTTTGGCTTGTCCGCCCTGTCCCGCGTGGCTTGACAAACCATTTCGGGATGAGGCCTCATTGAACAAGTGAATTGTTTTCAAAATGTGGGAATCTCCATGAGGGAATCTTAATGAGGGAATCGTCCATGAAAACCGTAGTGTCTGTCCGTCTTGCGCGCGCTTCCATGGCCGTGCTTGTAGCCCTTGCCTCTGCTTCGTTACTGAGCATAACGAGCTGCGCGACGTCCCGCACCGCCGGCTGGGAAAAGAAGGTGGAAGTTGGCGCGGTGTCCAAGGCGGACTTGAAGAAAAAGAAAACCGAGGCTCTGGCCCTCTGGAAAAAGCGTATCGACCAGGCGGAACTGGAAAAGTCGCTGAAGCTCTTCGAGGAAGTCGCCAATCAGGATCCGGGTGATCTTGAAACCATGATTTACCTCTGCCGTGGATATTATTTCCTCGCCGACGGGCACTTGACCGACAACGAGAAAAAGAAGTCCACATGGGAAACCGGGACGGCATGGGGCGAGCGCGCTCTCGCGACCAACGCGGCCTTCCGCAAAAAAGTGAAGGACGAAGGCAAGAAGATCGAGGAGGCCCTGGACACCCTGACGGCCGCGGAAGCGCCGGCGATCTACTGGACTGCCTCCAACCTTGGCAAGTGGGCGCGCCTCTCCGGCCTGCCGACGATGCTCGGCAACAAGAACCGCATCCGCCTCATGATCGAGCGCGTCGAGAAGTTGCAGCCTGATTACTTCTACGGCGCCGTTCCCCGTTACTGGGGCGCCTACTACGCCGTCGCGCCATCCTTTGCCGGTGGCAGCCTGCCGAAGAGCGAGGAGAACTTTCAAAAGTCCCTCAAGCTGGCCAACAACTATTTCGGGACCCACGTCCTGATCGCGGACACCTTGGCCCCGAAGAAGGGCGACAAGGAAATGTTCAAGAAGCACCTTGAGTTTGTGATCAACGGCAAGCCAGAGAGCCTCCCGGACATCGTTCCGGAACAGATTGTGGAACAGCGCAAGGCGAAGAAGATGCTCGACAAGATGGCGGAGTACTTCTGAAATGATGAACAAGAAATGCCGCTCGTACGCGTTTTATCTTGGTGTTTCCGTGATGGCCCTGACGGGCCTCGCGGTCGGCGGCGCGGCCGCGAGGTCGACTTTGGCCTCTGCCGCGCCGAAAGTCGTGGTGAAACTCGCCACCGTCGCTCCGGCCGGGACTCCGTGGTCTGACGTTCTCGAACAGATCAAGAAGCGCATCGAGTCGGAAAGTTCTGGTCGCATTCAAGTCAAGGCGTATCTTGGCGGTGCCCTCGGTGGCGAACTTGAGATCACGCAGGGGATCCGCCGCGGCCGCATCGAAGGTGGCGGCGTGACGGCAGGGGCCCTGGCCAGTGTCATCCCGGAACTCGATGTCCTCGAGATCCCGTATTTGTTTGAGACATACGAGGAGGCCGACTACATCCTCGACAATCATCTTTGGGAACCTTTCAAGAAGATTTTCGAGTCGAAGGGTTTCGTCCTGAATTCATGGGCCGAGAACGGTTGGCGCAACATCGGCACGAAAAATCGCGTGGTCCGCAAGCCTTCTGATGTGAAGGGTCTCAAAGTCCGCTCGCAAGAGAGCAAGGTTCATCTTGCCTTCTGGAAGCGCCTTGGCGCCAATCCCGTGCCCATCTCCATGCCCGAGACGTTGCCCGCTCTGCAGACCGGTCTTGTTGAGGGTTTTGACAATACGGCGCTCCTGACGTTGTCGGCCGAATGGCACACGGCCATCAAGCACTACTCGGTGACCGAGCACATCTACCAGCCGGCGGCGATCCTGTTCAGCAAGACATTCTGGGACAAACTCTCCGAAGAGGATCGCAAGGTCATTTTCGGGCCTGGCAACAGCCTCGCCGTCAGTGGTCGTGCCGCGGTGCGCGCTGTCGGCAACGAACTCATCACTGTGCTGCAGGGTTCCGGAATCAAGATCGAGAACCTGACGGAGGCCGAGAAGGCTGAATTCCGCAAGGCCGTCGATGGCCTTGCCGATGAAGTCATCAAGACCATCGGCGGTGACGCCCGCAAGATTTACGAAGTGGTCCTTGAGGGCAAAAAGCAGTTCAAAAACCGTAAAAAGAAATAATCCGGGTACCAGGCCGCAGCAGGTTTCGAATGAGGCAATTTCTCGACATCATCACCCGGCTTGAGCGCGTGATCGCGGGTTTCTCCATCGCGATCATGGCGGTGCTGCTGTTCGGTGACGTGTTCCTTCGGGAAGTGTTTCACATCAGCATCCCCTGGGCGCAGAAACTCAGCCTGCATCTCATGATCTTTTCCGGCAGCCTCGGCGTCAGCCTCGCGTCCTCTGCCGGGGCTCACCTGCGTCCCGAGGTCGGTGACCATGTCCTGCCCAAGGGGATCCTGCCTTACGTGGTTGTGTTCCGCGAACTTTGCACCGCCGGTTTTTGCGGGTTTTACGCCTGGATCGCTTTCCATTATGTCGCCCAAAGTCGTGAGTTCGGTGACGTGAACGTCATCACGGGAATCCCCTTGTGGATCGTCCAGTCGATCTTTCCCCTGGTTTTCTCCCTCATGGCGTCGAAGCACCTGATTTACGCGCTCATGCCGACCATGCGCCCGGCTCCGGCGGAGGTGCGGTGATGTCCCTTTCCTGGACGTTGACCCTGTTCCTGATGGTCGCCCTGATCACCGGACTGCCCCTTTTCGTGATCCTGGGCTCGGTCGCGACCCTTTGTTATTCCCTCGCTGGCAACGCGGACCTGTCAGGCGTCATTGAGGACATCTACTTCGCGGCCGACAAGGAAGTTCTTCTCGCGATCCCTCTGTTCATCCTTGCCGGCAACCTGATGACCCAGGGAGCCATCTCCAAGCGCCTTATCCGCATCGCTTCCGCGATCACCGCGCCCTTGCCGGCCGGGCTGGGTGTCGCCGCCGTCTTGTCGTGCACCCTGTTTGCCGCCATTTCCGGATCGTCTCCCGTGACACTGATCGCCATCGGATCCCTCATGTATCCAGCCCTGATCGAGGCTGGCTACCAACGTGGGTTCGCGACCGGACTGCTCGCGTCCGCCGGGACACTCGGCATCATCATTCCGCCCAGCATCCCGATGATCGTGTTCTCGATCATGGCGAACGTCTCGGTCACGGACATGTTCATCGCGGGAGTCCTGCCGGGCCTTCTTCTGGCCGCCATTCTCATGGTTTACGCCATGTACCACGGGCGCGGCATGCCGCGCGGGAAATGGGATCCCGTTGAATTCAAGACCGCGCTCACAACCGGATTCCTGTCGATCCTCGTACCGGTCATCATCCTCGGCGGTATTTATTCCGGATATTTCACCGCGACCGAGGCCGCGGCCGTCGCCGTTGCCGTGGCCCTCATCATCGAACTGGGCTTTTACCGCGAACTGAAGCCCGCCATGATCTGGAAGGCGATGACCGACACGACCGAGATGCTCGGCATGATCTTCTTCATCTTGCTCTTTGCCGTCAGCTTCAACAAATTCCTGATCCTCGAACAAATCCCGCAAAACATGGTCGAGAGCATGTCGGGCATGATCTCGAGCAAGTTCCAGTTCCTTGTCGCGGTCAACGTCTTGTTGCTGATCGCGGGGTGCTTCATGGACATCATGAGCGCGATCCTTGTTTTCGCGCCCCTTCTTGTCCCCATGGCCGTGCACTACGGGATCGACCCCGTTCATTTCGGCATCATCATGATCGTGAACCTGGAGATCGGCTACCTGACGCCGCCCGTCGGCATCAACCTCTTCGTCGCGTCGGCTGCCTTCAAGCAGCCACTTGGCGAAGTGATCCGCGCCGCTGTCGTGCCGATGCTGATGCTGCTCGGCGGCCTGATCGTCGTCACCTTCTGGCCGGCGCTCGCCCTGCTTCTCGTACCTGGAAGATAAATTTGGTCACGTTCCTGCATCACCTTGCCTGAGACGATCTATTTCTCGGGGGAGGTGATCCTGTGAGCGTGACCTGGGACCTGATGCTGATCGTGATGACAGGCATCGCGGCGACCACCGCCATGACTTCGTTTCTCTACATCATTCACTGGACGGGATTCGCCAACGGCGACATGGTGCGCGCCATTGGCAGCGCCATCACTGGACGCGAGGAAAAGTCCCTCCTGCCCGGCATGGCCCTGCACTTCATCGCGGGGATCCTGTTCGCGGCACTCTACATATACATTTTGTCCTTCATTCCCGACATGGCGCGCGGGTCCCCTGGCCGCGTCATGAGATTAACGGAACTCGGTGCCATGATGGGATTTGTCCAGGGCTTGATTGTTTCATTTGGTCTGGTCATCGCCGTCGCGGAACATCATCCGATCGACCGCTTTCGCGAGGCCGGCTTTCGCGTCGCCCTCGTACACATTGTCGGACACGTGGTTTTTGGCGCCGTGGTAGGGGCGATGGCAGCCATGATTTGACAACGGGTGACTTGATGATCGAAACTTGCGAACGGACTCAACCAAGGAGTGGTTCCATGAAAATCAATTCGATCGCTTTCGTCGCCGCGGCCCTGTTTTCCACCAATGTTTTCGCGGCGCAGTTCAACTGCGGCGTGTTTCTTGATGACAGTGACAAGCCGTCGTCGACCGGGAGTTTTGACACGACCAGCGGCACCCGCACGACGATGCAGGCCGGGACTTTTGTTGGCTTCGTCCAGGTCAATGAGAAGGCCGATTCCAACGCCGGCATCGCTGCCGACGAACCGATGATCCTTATCGGCAACGCGGCAACGGACAAAACGGTATCCGTGGCCGCCTATCCGATGAACGCCGACTTGATGATCGCCCTGCTCAAGACCTCGAATGGCAAGCAGGCTGTGACGGCTTGTGCCGCGGCCGGCAAGGAACTGTTCCGTCCCGCCGGCCTCTGAATTTTTCCTGACTTTTATCTCTTCAATGACCGTGCTGCCGCATCCTCAACGGATGCGGTAGCACCATACCTGGCACCATTGGCCCGTTTGATATTGGCAGGTCTTCATCGCCTGGTTCCACGCGGCCCCGTAGAAGAAGTTCACTGCCCAAAACGGTGTTGACCAGGGGTTGTAAGTTCCCCAGGGCACATTGGGGCGGGCTTCGCATCGCCACATGGGAAAAACGATCGGGCCGCCCGGATATCCAAGGCCTCCCGGATATCCAAGGCCGCCCGGATATCCACGATCTCCATGATCTCCATGATCTCCTCGACCTCCGTGGCCGTCGGGACCACCGGGCCCCCCAGGCCCGCCTGGCGGATGTGGTGGTGGCTGCTGAACAAGATCCTCTGTTTGCGCCA
>CAWUNT010000092.1:0-7544 GCA_963923405.1 uncultured bacterium
GCCACCCCGCCAGGATCTTTGAGCTTTAACCTCGGGGATTTTATCGGACTTGGCCGCGCCGATGTGGGCTCCAACGGCGCTGGATTGCTTTCCGCGATCTCGAACCAGTTGGTCGCCATCAGGGCCAACGGGGAATCGGTCGCGGTACCGCCTGGGACCCTGTCCTTCGCGGGTGGGGCGTCGCTCGCCCTCGTTGATGACGATCCAGTCATTGATGTTGTTTGTCTGGTGCCGGTGACGGCGGGGACGCTGATTGTCGCGCGGACGAAAGGGACAAATGCGCCCTATTTCGCCAGCGGGACGTCCCAACTCGGAATCATCGCCAATGACAATACGGTGCATCACATTCCCTCTGCTGGCGCTCCCTCTCCTGAGACCATTCAAATCGAAACGACCAAATGCGACACGGCGGTTCAGCAAAGTTCCGACGGGGGATTGTTCGTCCTCGGGCTCAACGGTCAATCCGTCTGGAGGATCAACACGACGACCTGGACCGCCTCGGTCGTTCTCAGCGCAAGCGCGGGCGAGTCGATCAGCGAGTTCCTGGCGACGGATCAGGGCAATATTTTTTACTCGTCCAGCAGTGGCGGGAATACCCTCACAAAGTGGTTCAAGGTCGCCTCCTCGACCACCGTTGACATGGGATATCCCAACAACCGGATATCCAGTCCGATGAGCCTGCCCGGGGGGCAAGGCTTCACATTTCTCAGCAGTGGCAAGGCAGGGGGTGTCGTCCTGTCTGTGATCGATGGGACAGCCCTGCGCTCTTTCATCGAGCCCATTTACCCGACAGGCAACTCCACGTCCTGGTCAGGCCCTGTGGACTTGCGCATCGGGAATTGGATCTTTACGCGCAACACCGCGCTCAACCCCATGAACTCCAAGATGGCTTCCAACCCCTTCTGGCGGAGCGAAGGGCGTTTTCAGGGCCTTGTCGACCTGGACAACCAGATTTATTTCGACGGTTCCAACCTGGTCAAGGTGACGTACGAGTCCGGTGCCCTGCGTGTCCGCCATCACAAGAGCATCCTGCAAGACGCGACTTTGACCCTGAAAATCCAGGCCGTCTTCGGTCCTGCGCAGGGCTTCACGGACAAATGGGTGGGATTCGCGACCAACGAATCGTTTATCACAGGCAGCTCGCCCAATTTGTTCTGGGTCGAGATTGACCCCGCGTCCGGGATTTTGGACAGCACGCGGATTTTCAAGTTGCAGGCCCCGAACATGCCGCCTTACTGGAGCAACCCCAACGTGATCCCGGATTTCACGCCCTATCAACTGACGAAGACCGACAATACAAAGAAACTGATCGGTTTCGGCGGGACATGGGGCGCGAGCATTGTTGACTTGAGCTTCGACGAAAGTGACACCGCCAACAAGAAGGTCAATTTGAGCGCGGCCAAGGGCGGGGTTTACAGTTACTACCATCCCCGCGCCGTCATCCACGGCCCACGCCTTTACATGACAGCCAGCTATTACGACGGAACGCCCAATGCCGGGTTTTATGACAAGGTGTTTTATTACGACGCCGACACAGACACGGTCACGACAAACGACGCGGGTCAGGGCATCTCAACGGTTGACCTTCTCCCGCGCATGAACACAACCGACAACAAATGCAACGGATCGCTGGTCTATGGGTTGTTCCAGATTCCCGGCCAGCCCGGTCCATCAATGATGTACTGCGGTAGCGACTATCTTGTCCGCATCGCGACATTCACGGACTTCACCTTCACGAGCATCGCCTACGACCGGCCGACCACGGTGGAGACTCCCGGCAATCCTGCCAACCCGGACACATCGGACACGTATGGTGATTTCGCCTCGGGGACGGTCAACAACATCGACTGGATGCAGGCATATCCTCTCGACGCGACGACCCTCGCCATCGGTCTCGGGCGCCGCGCTGAAGTGCGCCTTTTGAATCCGGTCGTGCAGGCGCCTGTTCCCATCAGTCCGACGAACACGGAGACGACGCAGTCATACGGAGTTGTCGCTTACAAGGACCTCTTGACAGAGGGCCGGATCGAGTTCTGGAAATTGTTTGTCGCCAGCGGCGGTGACCCTGTTTACTACGCGCCGGATGCCTCGACGCTCGCGCGGTGGGACGACAACACTCTATTTGCCGCCGGTACCAAGACGGATAACACGCGGGTCGCATGGTTGATCAACCTGGATACCGCCGTCGCCACGGAGATCGTTGCCCTTCGTGGTTTCAACGTCCAATCCGCGATCCGGATCGACGCCACCTCATTCATGGTGTCCGGGACGGAGGCGGGGGCCGCCACCCAGGCCGTCAACGTCACGCTGGACAATTCCGGCGCTGAGACCGCGCGCGGCAACGCCACCACGCTGATCAAGGAAGTCGTCGAGATCAATCGCGGCGCAGGTTGAAAGGTCCCGGTCGCGGCAGGCTCAGTAATTCACCGTGAAATGACAATTCTGGCCGTTCATGGAACGCGCCCAGTTGTAGGCGTTTTGCAGGGGCCAGTTGCCCTGGCCATTGAACTGGTTCCACATCCCGTCGCAGCTGACGTGGACGTAGTTCCAGGTGTAGGTATTGTAATACCCCCAGGTCGATGTCATGACGGCGCCCGGCACATAGGATTGCAGGCCGTTGACGTTCCTCTGGCACAACATCGCGGGATCAGCGTACGCGAACGAGAACGCCCAGATGCCGGCATTCGTGGTCGTGCTGCAATAACCGGCCAGTTGTTCCGGCTCAGCCTTGGCCGCGCCGCTCAAAGCGATTGAAACCACTGCCGCCAGAGCCGGGATATTCGCGAGGATTTTCTTCAGCAAGATCATCGCTGCTTCCTTTTTAACGACAATGTTAACACGAAACGCGCGACGGGCTCCTCCCCGAGCTTCGAGGGGCATGTGGCCACGATATTGACCGGCATGCTTTGACGATCTTCAGACTGGATGGTCCTGTATACAAGGTCACGGATCCCGGGGCCGTCGTTGCACGTGAAGTGCACGTCCGCCTCCGGACGTTTCAGGAACTCGCCCTTGATGTCTGCGAACACGAACGAGACGTCGACCTTCAGTTGCCGCAGCATCATGATGGCCAGCATCCCGCCGGCGACGTCCGCCCCGATGGCCAGCGCCCCGAAATACATCGAATTCAGGTGGTTTTTGGTCAACCAGCGCAGCGGTATCTTCACCACGACACGTTGGGCGTTAAGTTCAAGCACCCTTGGCCTGACGTACCAGATCAGAGGAACCTTCAGCATGCCGAAGGCGCGGATGAAAAGTGTGGCTCGCCACGGCGGAATGTTGAAATCTTGAAGGTCCTTGCCCATGCTCGTCATTTTTTGTTCCTTTATCACTGTCTTTCCGTCTGTCTTTCTGCGCGTCAGAATCGCGCGGGGGAGGCCAGGGCTTCCTGCAGCGATTTCATGTACGCCTCGTCGGAAATCTCGACCGCGCCAAGCGTCGCCAGATGCGGCGTGAGGAACTGGACCTCCAGCAACGACATGGCCTTTCCCTTCATGTGCTCAACAAGGCCCAGCAGCGCGACTTTCGAGGCATCGGTCTCTGTGTGAAACATGCTCTCTGCGAAAAAAGCCCCGCTGAGTGACACTCCGTACAGTCCACCGGCCAGGTTCGGTCCGTTCCAGACCTCGACCGAGTGCGCGTAACCGCGCCGGAAGAGCTCCGAATACGCGGCGATGAATTCCGCGGTGATCCATGTCCCAGGTCGCGCCGCGCAAGCCTTCATGACTTCCGTGAATGCCTGGTCGATGGTAACGCTGAAAATGCCCTTCTTGACCTTCCGCATCAGCGAGCGCGACGCATGAAAGTGGTCCAATGGAATCACAGCCCGCGGATCAGGCCGGAACCACCCGATTTGTCCCGTCCCGGGATCGGGCATGGGGAAATAACCGTTTGAATAAGCGTAAATCAGAAGTTGCGGGGACAGGGGCGAGCGGTTGGCCATGGCTCACGCGCCTTTCTTGAGTCCCGTGACCGGATGGTCCCCGGCGGATGACGACGCGCTCCCGCCGGGATGAACAATCAAGTATGCCTTGGAGTCCACGAACAGGCGGAACAGTTCCGCGTCGAGTTTTCCCCCCTTGACCTCCATGGCCAGGATGTCGAGAGCCTTCTCGGGCGGCAGCGACTTCTTGTAGGGTCGATCCGCCGCGGACAGCGCGTCGTAGATGTCGGCGATTGTCATCATGCGCGACTGAACGGGGATTTGTTCCGCTACGGCGCTTGTCGGGTAACCACTTCCGTCCAGTTTTTCGTGGTGCTTCGCCGCGATCTGCGGAACGTTCGCCAGTTTCTTGCCCCACGGGATCTTGCGCAGGAATTCATAGGTGTGAACGACGTGGCTTTGAATCTCCGCGTACTCTTCGGCAGTCAGCGATCCCCGCGAGACGGAAAGGGCCTTCAGTTCATGGTCCTGCAACAGTTTCCGGTCCGCGTTGCTGATGTCCCGGAAATGGACATTGGCGATGTCCTTGAGGCGGTCGAAACCACCTTGCTCGAGAACTGTTGGTTCATTGGCGCGCAGAATGAAATTCAGGAATTCGTCGAGGATCGCGTTGCGCTGGTCACGCTCCGACAACAACTGTTCCGGAGTCATCCCCAGGGCCTGCAGGTCGGGGCGTTGTGTCAGGTTGAGCATCGCCTTCAGGTACTCGATCTCGTAAGCCGCGCGGACCAGCTTGAACCTCTCCTCGATCAAGGCAAGGTCCTCCGGAAACAGCTTCTTCGCCTTGACCAGGACCGCCTCGCGCACGCCGAGTTTTCCAAAGTCGTGGAGGAGCGACGCGTAACGGATCTCGCGCATCTGGTCCTCGTCAAAACTGACTTTGCCATAGATGCCCGTGTCCGCGCGGTCGACCACACGGGCAAGTTCTACGGTCAGCGCCGCGACGCGGTGGGAATGACCGCTCGTGGTTGGGTCCCGTTGTTCGATCGCGGTCACTGACGCCTCGACCAGCCCGTCAAAGAGGCGGGTGATGTCCTCGGTCATCTTCGCGTTTTCCAGGGCGATCCCTGCCTGCTGGGCAACGATCTCCGCGTACTTCACGGAATTCTCGTCAAACTCCGTCACTTCGTTCTCAAAGTCTTCCGGCCGCAGCAGGCGCTTTGCATGGTCCTTCTTGCAGTTGATCAACTGGATCACGCCGATGACCTGGTGCGAAATGTCATAAATGGGCAACGTCAGCATCGAGCGCGACTGGTATCCGATGCGCTGGTCCCAGCTGCGATCATGACGGATGTTGAAGGGATTTTGCGCCGGGTCAGGCGACAGCGCGTACAGGTCCGGAATCTTGATGGTCTGGCGCGCCAGGACAGCATTGCCGACAATCGAATTGCGATTGATCGGCAACTTGAACTCGCTGAGGTTCTGTTTCACGGAGTGATTTTGCGTAAACCGGAAGTGCAAGACTTCCTCGCCGGGGCGGACAAGGGTGCCGTGACCAGCCGCGTCGACCGCGGACTCGATCGTATAGATCGAACCGGCGTCGGCGCGGCAAACTTCCCGCGCCTTCAACAAAATCAAGTTGAGCAGTTTCGGGATGTCCCGTTCGCCGTTGAGCTCGCGGGAAATCGACATCAAATGCGTGATGTTCTCCGACTCCGTCCGCAGGTCGTCACCGGTCTTCCGGGAATGCGCCAGGTGCTGGTGCATGAGCATGATGCTGGTCAAGGTTGACCGCCAGGTCTCGATGGACGCGGGAAGTGCGGTGGTCTGCACAGGGGCCTCGGCCAACCACCCTGGCATGTTGGCCTTCGCCGCGAGAACTTCCTTCAGACGGGCCAGTGGCGCGCGGCTGTCCGCGAACATCATCACGAAAGTGTCGTCACCGGTGACTTCCGCGCCAGGCGCGTTGCCGGCTTTTGCCAGTTTCTTGAGCAGTTTTGCGTCATTCCACTGCGCCGGAGCCACAAGGGCAATCCGCAAGGAGCCGTTGCATATCAGTGGACAGGTGTTTTCCCCGTCCTGAATTGTCACGGAGAAGCCTTTAAGGGCTTCATCTTGCGAGGTGAAAGCGATAACCTGCTCGACAGTTTCCAGCGCACTGGAACTCGCCTGGGAGGGCGCAGGGCGGTCGTGATTTGGCGGCAGGTTTCTCGCGGCCATTGCGATCCCTCATGATGGAACTGTCTCTCAATTGTACCTTTTCGGTGGGTTCCCGTTAACATTTGGCCTGGCTACAAGACCCTGAAATTGATGTGAAATTGGAGAAAGAATGGACTTTGGCTTGATTGTGGATCTGGAAACAACCGGCACAGATCCCCAGAAAGATCAGGTGATTGAGGTTGGCTTGATTGAGTTCGGGGTCACCGCAAGTCCGGACGGAAGTCTGCGGGCTGACATGATCAGCGGGTACTCATGCCTGCAGGATCCAGGTGTGCCACTGTCACCCGAGATCACAAAGCTGACGGGCCTTACGGATGAGATGGTGTCCGGGCACCGGGTGGACTGGGACAAAGTGCGTGACATGCTGTCACGAGCCAGCGTCGTGATCGCCCACAACGCGCCATTTGACCGTGCCTTCTTGCAACGTCGCCCGGAACTCGCCGGCGTCAACCCGCACTGGGCGTGTTCGGTCAAGCACATCAACTGGCGCAAACATGGATATCGCACCCGCGCGCTGAACTATCTCGCGGCGGATCACGGATTCGTGAATCCCTTTGCCCATCGCGCGCTGTTTGATTGCGCGACCACATTCCGGCTGGTCGCGCCCTACATGGAAGAACTGATCCGGCGCAGTTACTTGAGGGAGTTCCTTGTGGTCGCTACGGGAGCGCCTTTCGAGACGAAAGACACGCTCCGGCAGCATGGTTACCGCTGGAATCCAGAGGCGCGTGTCTGGTCGCGCCAGATGCTTGAGGATGAATTGCAGGAGGAACGCGCGTTCCTGGCCGCGGAAGTGTACAAGGGTGAACCGCGGCACCGTGAGGAAGAGATCAAGGAACCGGTAACCAGCGATCAGGATTGACCGGAAGTGTCTCGCGCATCCTTGCGACGCTTGACGAGGTAGAGGATCGCAAATGTCATGATCGCGACAGCCAGGACGGTGTAGACTCCGAACTGGAACCTCCGTGTCGCTTTCTCGAGTTGCTCGAGGTTGGACCCGAAGATGAATCCAAGGTAAACCCAGACCGGCACCGAGATCAGGGCCGCGAATCCGTCCAGGCCAAAGAACACCCACCATTTGACATGAAACATTCCCGCGCTGAGAAACACAGGCATTCTCAGGCCTGGCATGAAGCGCGCCATGAAAATGACCTTGGTACCGTACTTGCGGAAAATCTCGGTGACTTTCGCGTCCCGTTCCGGAGTCAGGATCTTGTTGAAAGGCTTTCTTCGTTTCAGTTGCGGCCCGAGTTTCAATCCCATCGTGTAAATGATGCCGTCACCGAGAATGACACCGGCGAAACACACGAGGTGCGCGTCATGCAGATCCACGATTCCATGGGATGCAAGGATTCCGGCCGTGATCAGGGGTAAATCCTCAGGCAAGGGCAGGCCAAACCCGCATGCCAGCAGGATCAGGAAAATGACGATCAGGCTGTGT
>CAWUNT010000093.1:0-7522 GCA_963923405.1 uncultured bacterium
GTCTTCAGGGTGATTCCTGCGACGAGAAATCCCGTCATCGTGAAGGCCTGCAGCCAGCGGCTGCGCCGCGCGAAAAACCGGATCCGGATGCGGGCCGGGACGAGGGTCGAAACCCACGTGTTCCACGCCGATCCACCAGCCATGCCGCAGCCCCAGTAAATGGCCGCGATACTGAAGGCGGCGATGGTGCCGAGGGTTCCCGCGAGCGCGGCGACCATGAGGGCAAGGAAGACGAACGATTGGGCGATGGCGCAACCGACGACCCATCTTTTGTGCGATCCCAGGGCCGTGACGGCTGCCGGGGCGACGAGTTGCAAGATGGCGCCGGCGAGGATCGGGATGGTGACGATGAGTCCGGCGGATGTCTCGGCCAGGCCGATGGCGAGGACAAAGGCGGGGATGTAGGTCTCGCCGATGCCGGTCATGAGGCTGGCTGCGGCGCCGTCTTTCATGGAATTGTCGAGGTTGTGGCGCAGTTCACCCATGGCCGCCTCCCTCGCCCCTGAGGAACTCCGCGACGTCTGTCGCCCGGGCCATCGTGTCGCTGTAACCGAGTTGGATCAGCGCGCGGCAGAATTCGGGCTGGAACAGCAAGTAACTGATGAATTCAGCCGACTGGCTGAGCGGGCCGAGCCCGCGGGTGAAATAGCGGACGAGGGCCGGCATTTCCGCGGAATACTCAATCGCCAGGGCCGCGATGTCTTTTGACGGATGGATCATCAGGAACGGAATCTCGCGGTAACGGGAGGTTGTTCCAGGAACTTCCGTCACAAGCCGGTTGACCTTGTTGAGTGTTTCCACGTCGGACTCGAGGCCGTCCATCAACACCGCGTTCAGGATAACGCTCAGGACCCGACCGGCTGAGGCGCCTTCACTGCCTGTCCGCGGCAATTCGTCGACTTGAGCCTCGCGTCTCACTCCGATGACCATGAGGCGTGTCGCGCCGAGTTCGATGGCCGGGAGAAGTGGCGTCAGGTTTCGCAGGCAGCCGTCTCCATAATGGCGGTGGCCGATCTTGATGGCAGGAAAAAGGAGTGGGATCGCGGACGACGCCATGATGTGCTCGGTGCGGAATCGTTGCGCGATGGATACGGTTCTTGTTTTTCGCCACAACGGGGCGTCACGGTGGCCGTGGACAAACGATACCCCGCGGGAAGTCGCGTATTCGGTGGCCGAGACACAGGCCGCGCGCAAGCGCCCCGATGTGATGTTGTGGTCGATGGCGTTGGCGTTCAGGCGGCCCGCGATCAGGTCCCTGAGTGGCGTTGTATCCACCAGGGAATCAGGTTTTTTCGTGCGCGCGACGCCGCCGGATGCCACGCCGGCCAGCCACCGCGCGCCGATCGAGGAGATGGAGGCCGGGTCTGTGCGGAAAACCTTATCCGCGGTGAGATCTGCCCAGATGCCGGCGAGTTCCGAGGAGGCGGCCTCAATCGAGTGCCGGCTCGACACAATGTGCGCGCAGTTCAGCGCTCCGGCGCTGAGTCCCGTGACAATCTGAAAGGGCCATTCAATTCCGGCGCCGGCCGCGATCTCGCCGATGGCCTGGAGTGCCCCGGCTTGATAGGCGCCGCGCGATCCGCCGCCTGACAGGACGAGGCCGTTTAGATGTTGATGTCCCGATCTGGCCATGAAGTCTTTCCGGTTCCAGAAGTTCGCGGACAGCCAGGCTGATCAGCTTCAGCAGCCTTGCCCAGCGGTCGTTTCTCCCCTGACCGGATTTTCGGACGAGGCGCTGGTTTACTTCAATTTCGATGCCTGAGTACCTTGATGCTCTAAGTTTTGAACGCAGTTCAACGGTGTGTCCGTCGGACGTCCCCAGATAGGGCTTGTTGGCATCGACGCGAAATTTGCCAAATCTCGCGGTCATTGCCGGAGACTGCAAAATAAGCATGAGCCGGCGCGCGATGGCGGCCTCCCGGCGGCGTGTCGGGTCAAACAGGATGCCGATGTCCGTCGTGCGCCGATGGCCGCGCAGGACAGGTGTAAACGAGTGGATCGACAGGTGAATCACGTGGGAATTTGGTGTCAATAAAATCCGGTCGGCGGCGTCGCGAGTCTTTTTACGGAACGCGCGATGAGCGCGGATCAGGCGCGCGCGGGCTGTTTCAGGGAGGTTCTCGCGCGTCCACTTCGAGAACACTTCTGGATTGGATTCGCTGCGGTTCAAGTCCACGACAAGGCGGGTCATGGCTCCGTGCAAGACGCGTTTGGGGCGCTGGCCCGCAGGGGCAGCATCAAAAATCGAGCGCGCGAGTTCGACGGTCCCGGGATCCCATCCGCGGTGTGAACGCAAAATGCTGGCAGGGATGCGAAGTTTTCCGGCAAGGTCCCGCGGCACGACGTTGGTGGCGTGCTCGGCGGTGAGTATCATCGTCATTCTGAGGGCGGAGCCCGAAGAATCCTCTCTCCCTCCTGGCCTTGACGCGGCGCCCACGGGTCAAGCCTCGAAGGGAACATTGCGCGAGAGGCAATCTCCCATGCGGCCCATGAGTGTCTCCAGTGATTCACCGGTTGTCTCATGCGCGCGGATCATGCGGGTGGCAAGGGATCCTTGTGTACGAATCACGTCGAGCGCCTTGACGCATTCCTGCGGCGCGTTGGGCAGGAATTTGCTGATCAGTGTGGCGACGAGATCGCGCATGGTGCCGGCGTTTTCAATGCCAAACACCCGGCCATAAGTTTTCGCGTGGAGTTTAGCGTTCTCGGCGGAACGTATTGTCTCGTCGAGGATGACGGCCAGGTCGGAGGCCGCCCAGGCGCATTGCGTATCAAAGGAAATGTGACATTCATCGTAGAGGTTTTTCACGAGCGAGATGACGAACGCCGCGATTCCAATGTCGGCCGCCGCGCACTCCTGGACGTCAATCAGCCGGATTTCGATGGCGTTGCGGTCGAATCGCGCGATGGCCCCGCGCGAGTTCAGCCACTCGTGTTGCAGGATCTTGTCCGTGTCATGCGGCGCGATCGCCTTGTTGATCTTGGCGAAGATTTCCTGATGGTAGGCCGCCTTTGTAAACACGGCCTCGGGGACGATCATCCCGGCGATCTCCGGGACGCGCGCCTGGTTCTTGCGGTAGAAGTCGAGCCGGTTGTCCATGCAAGGGCCTTTTTTGCCCTCGAAATAAGGAGACGACGCGGCGATGGCCGGCAGGAGAGGCAGCACGAGGCGGATCGCCGCGTGAAGGCGCCCGAATTCAGCGTTACCGTCAAAAGGGAAGTTGATGTGCATGGACTGCAGGTTTGACCAGCCGTGGCCCTTGCAACCAAAGATCCGGTTGTAGGCGTCGTAGATCTCGTTGTTGTCGTGCGGCCACAGTTTCGTCTCACGCTCAGGCACCATCCACGGGTGCATCGCTCCCGGCGCGAGGCGGCAGCCGTGTTTCTCCAGCAGGCGGTTGATGGCGAGGACCTCGCCGTGGAATCCGCTGGCGAGTCTCGACAAGTCCTTGGCCGGGCCATTGGTTTTCAACTCAATGACGTGCAGGACAAGTTCGTTCGACCATCCGAACGCGCCGCGTTCCACGTCCCCGCATATCTCAGCGCCGGCCTCGCGGCACGCGTCGTGCAAAGCCAAATCCGCCACCGGCCTGACGTCTTGCGTCTTGCGGTCGACAATCATGTACTCGAGTTCGATGCCGTATCCGGAAAATGCGCTGAAAGTTTTGCCTGTCATGCTGTCTTCCGTTGTTTTCTTGATTCAATGCGCGACGAGAAAACATCCGCGATGATGTCGTAGAGCTCATCCTTGAGGATCCCGTCCTCGTAACCGGCGTCGATATTCGGGTTGTCGTTGACTTCCATCACATAGGCGAGACCGTTGTGTTCCTTCAGGTCCACGCCGTAAAGGCCGTTGCCGATCGCGTTGGCGGCGCGCAAAGCCGTGGTCAGGACCTCCTCGGGCACGGTCTCCAGGGCGAGGCTCTCGACGCGCCCGCCGAGGAACTTCCCGCCACGCGTCTTTTTCGTGATCTGCCAGTGCTTGTGCGCCATGTGGTATTTGCACGCGTAGACGGGCTTGCGGTCGATGACCCCGATGCGCCAGTCGTAGGAAGTCGGGATGTATTCCTGGGCCAGCAGCAGTTCGCTCTTCTCAAACAACGTGTCGGCGACAATCTTCAGCATGCCCTCGTCGACGACCTTCAGGACCCCCTGCGAAAAGGAACTGTCCGGCTGTTTCAGGATGCACGGAAAACCCAGGTCGCGCGCGACATGGCTCAAGTTGGCGCGGCTGAGGATGAGGGTCCGCGGGATGCGGATCCTCTGATGTTCCATGAGCTCGGTCAGGTAGACCTTGTTGGTGCAACGGACGATGGACTCGGGGTCGTCGATCACGACGAGGCCCTCGGCCTCGCCCCTCTGCGCGAATTTGTAAGTGTGGTGGTTGACGGACGTCGTTTCGCGGATCCACAAACCGTCAAATTCAGGCAGGTGGTTGAAGTCGTCCTTCCGGATGACCTCGGCGTGCATGCCGCGGCGGTCGGCTGCCTTGATGAACTTCTCGATGGCGCGCTCGTTTGAGGGCGGGGTTTCGTCGCCGCCGTAAAGTATCGCCAGGTCAAACCGTTTTTCGCTGCGGCGCGTGACCGTCTTCTTGCGGCCAGCCAGGTAATCGGTCGCTGCCTTGATCGCGAACAGGCGGTGCTCCTCCGGGACGGCGGCGGCCGCGATGGGCCCCACGTTGACAAGGGCCCAGCCACCTCCCTGGTCGTTGCCGCTGCCTTTATGCCAGACAAAGTGCGCGCGCAGGAAAGGCGCCTTGAAATACTCAAAGAGTTGCCCGGCGAGGCGGTCGTATCTCTTGGCGAGGTTCCTGCCGAAATAAACACTGAGGACGAATGAGTCGCTGCGGATCGGAGCGAGGTCGCGTTCGATCTGGCGCTGCAGGTCGCCCGAGGCCAGACGGATCACGGCCTGGGACTTCATGTCCTGCATCGTGGAGACACTCGGCAGCGGATCATGGCCACGCGCCTCTGCCAGCAGCGACACGTAGTATCCGGTCGACTGGTACTTGTAGCATTTGCACAGGTTGAACACCTTGGCCCGCGGCATGTCGCGGAACAGTGGCTGGCTCAGGTAATCCTTCGCCGAGACAACGAGGACGTTGGGCAGGTCAAGTGGCCAGTCAGAGGGCTTGTCGACGACAATCAATGTCTGCATTCAACGTTTCCCTTTAGGTTCGATCACAAGCAAGTTCGCGTCGTAGGTCACGATCCCGAGCAGGATGGAGGACATCAAGCGTTCGATGCCGACCAGGTACTCCTGTCCATCGGCCACTGGATTCGGAAGATAAGGGTCGGAGACCAGCACGCTGCGCTGGCGCCGGTCGTATCCTGACAGCACGACGAAATGTCCCGAGGGTTCGCCGCGGATGTCGTTGCCCTGCCCGGTGAAGGGGTGTTCGCGCTGGGTGCGGTAGAGGTAGGTCGCGCTGAGCCCCGTGAGGATCGGCACGCCCCGGTTCAAATACTTGCGGAAGATTCCCGGGTTCATTTCCTCGAACCGCAATTCCCCGCCCAGTTGCAGGAAATCCATGTAGGCCAGGGTCGCGATGTGCAATTTCGGATCCGTCTTGGCGGCCATCTGTTTGCGCAGGCGTTCTGTGATGCGCACGTCGCCGGTGAACCATGTCGGATCAAAAATCTGCAGGTTGTAAGTGAAGATCTTCGCGCTGTACCCGCGGCGCAGAGCGTGGCAGGCGAGGAATACGGCGAGCGTACCGCCACCGGCAAGGGCCGGGACCTCGTTGATGATCTGGCTCAGGGCGATGTTGTCGCCGAAATACCGGTAAACGGCGTGCAAGCACGTCGGGCCACACGTGGTTTCATTCGGTTGTGGCAAAATGGATACCTTGAGGCGCTTTTCCAGGCGCAGCTTGTCGCCGCGTGGATTCTTGCGCAGGGATCCAACCACTGGTGAAATTGTCCGGGGCATGGTTTTATTTTATCACACGGCCGCGTCGGGCGTGCCTGATTGCCTGATTGCCTGGTTCGCGGAATTGGAGGTCGTTGTGGGAGATCCCGGAAAGACGTGGTGGCGAAGTTTCGATTTACCGTCAGGTTCCATGCAAAATTTGCAAATCGGACCAACCCGGATCCAGGTGGCTCACCTTGAGCGCGAATGGCGCGTCGCGGCGTCCCGTGTGGAAGCGGTCATGGAACCCGAGGCATTGAATCGCCTCGTCATCGATGACCCGGTCCCCGTTCTGGCGACATCCTTGAATGCGCCGTCGCGGGAAGTCGAGATCAGCCGTTACGCGACGCGAAGATCAGCGGCCGGTTTTCGCCTCGTTCCCTTGTTGGCGGATCGCTCCGTCGTGTGCCGTCCGTTGAATCCCTTGTTCGTCATGCCGGGGGATCAAGTCGAGATGTTCATGTCGACACCGGTCTGGATATCGATTCACTTGAACGCCCTTGGCGGCAATGACGGCAGCCATGTCGCGGACATTCCCGCCGCGCACTTGAGTGACACCTGGATCGGCTCCTCGATGGTTGAGGGCGAACTCGGATACGCGGCCGTGACCAAGGCGCGCCTCGCTTACAAGGACGTCAAGGTCAAACCCCACCTCGCGACAACAGGCGTCATAGTCCGGAACCTGGCGACCAGGCCCCTTCGAATCGACCAGTTGAACCTGCCGGCTCCCTGGCTTCAGGTATACGCCACCGCGGAAAACGCGTTGTGCACCGACGGGATTGTCCTCGAACACAAGGAAGGTGATGACTACGCGGAACTTGAAATCTTGAGCCAGCCCCTTGGTCCGCAGGGATCCTGCGTTCTGGCCGGTCCCGCGCGCAAGGATGTCAGGATGCTCCGGGACTCCGGTTCCGGCCGTCTGTTCCCAAATCTGCACTTCAGTAATTTGTTATCTCGCAAGGAATTTTCGCCATGAACATCGATCCGGAAATGCTGAAGGAACTTTTTGCCGCCGCGCGACTCATCAATGTAGCCCAGGCGGCGATTGTCTTTCTCGCGGGCATGCTGGTGGTCCGGATCGCGACACGCTCGTTGCGCGCGATCCTTGGCCGGACAATCGAGCCGCAGCAGGCAGAGCTGGGATCCAAGGCAGCCTATTACTTGATGTCGGGGATCGTTGTCCTCAGTGCCCTTCGCCAACTCGGGTTTGACCTGCAGGTGTTCCTTGGCGCCGCCGGCATCCTGACCGTGGCGCTCGGTTTCGCCTCGCAGACATCAGTAGCCAACGTGATCAGTGGCCTTTTCATTATTTTCGAGAAACCGTTTCGTCCGGGCGACTGGGTCCGCATCGGGGCGACAGGCGTTTCCGGCGAAGTGTTGACGATCGGGTTTCTTTCGACCCGTATCCGCACGGCAGACAACCTGATGGTCCGGTATCCGAACGAGATGCTGATGAAGGCGGAGATCACAAACCTGACGCGCCATCCGATCCGGCGCCTTGATCTCCGTATTGGTGTCTCTTACACGCAGAATCTGCGCGAATTCCGTCGCATGTTGATCGACATCGCGCGTGATCATCGCCTCGTGCTCGAGGAACCAAAGCCCACGT
>CAWUNT010000094.1:0-7478 GCA_963923405.1 uncultured bacterium
TTTTAGGGAAAGCCGCGCACAGGATGCCCTGATCGTCGAACAACGTCTGCCCCGATTCATCGCCGATTGGCTGGACAACCGGCACCTCTGCCGCGGCGCACGATTTCAGGAACTGATGCTCCGCCTCGACCGTCTGGCGAGACCACCTGCCCGGGCGGTAGAACTTGACGATCCGTTTCTCCATGCGCCCGTCGTCGTGCTCGATTTCCACTTCGTAAACACGGTTCTCAAGCGCGTTCAGGCCAAGAAAACGCCCCGTCGCCATGCCGCCGAAACGTTCGGCGAACTTGAAAATTCGCTCGGGCACCAGTTCTGTGAATCCAACGACAGCCAAACGCCTACCCCGCCAGAAATCTGTTCAACAAAGCCGCACGACAAATCCCGATAGTTGAATTATCTTTTCCGCACCAGATTGTCACCGGGGACTGCCATGAGCACAAACATTCCAAGCGCCGCGTCGACCCTGCCACCTGCGACCAGACAAGCCATCGCGACCGAGGCCCGTCGCATCCTGCCGCTGGAGAAAGCCGAGACCCTGCCGGCGTCTTGGTACACGGCGCCTGAGTTTGACACGCTGGACCGGGAACTGATCTTCTCGCGCGCCTGGCAATACGTCGGATGGGAGGCCAAGGCGGAAAATCCCGGCGACTGGTTTCTGGCGGAAGTTGCCGGCAAGCCCCACATCATTGTCCGCGGCACGGACAAGAAACTCCGCGCGTTCTTCAACGTATGCCGCCACCGCGGCGGTCCCCTGGCCACGGCCGACGGGTCGGGTCGCGTCCTGCAGTGCCGTTACCACGGCTGGTCGTACTCACTGGACGGACGCCTCGCCGGCGCCCCCCATTTTGACGGAGTCGCTGACTTCGACCGCAAAAACTGCAAGTTGGCCGAAGTGCACCTCGACACATGGGAAGGCCTGGTCTTCGTCAACCTCGCGTCGAAACCCGCGCACAGCCTTGGCGAAATCATGAAGGGCGCCCGCGAACGCACGGCGAAAATGCCAGTTCACAAGAAAAAATTTCACCGGCGCATTGTCTATCAGGCCGCGTGCAACTGGAAAGTTTACATGGACAATTACCTCGAGGGATATCATGTCCCGTTTGTCCATCCCGGCCTGACCGGCGTCCTCGAATTCGACAAGTACGAGACCGAAGTCCACCCGCACTACATCCTGCAACACAGTCCGTTCAGCGATGATCCCGGAAAAAACCCCTACGCCGGCTCGGCTGGCGCGGGTGCCGATGAGGTCATTTACTACTGCGTCTATCCCAATTTCATGATCAACCTCAGCGGCGGACGCCTGCAAGTGAACCTCGTGGTTCCGCGTGGCCCGAACAGGACCGAGATCATCTTTGATTACTTTTACGATGACCCCGAAGCCCCGGGCGCATCCAACCAGATCGCGCGCGACATCGAGTTCAGCGACGTCGTCCAGGCCGAGGACATCACCATTTGTGAACAGGTCCAGCGGGGACTGGAATCAGGCGCCTACGAAAAGGGGCGCATCTGTGTGGCCTACGAGCATGGTTTGCACCACTTCCAGAACCTCTTTCGCAGGGCCTACGACTGCCCGGAGATCGCAGGTTCCTGACCGAACCCCTCTCGTCACGACACTTTCAGGTTCGATGCCGCGCCGGCATCGATCGTGAAGGTGATCGTAAAGACACTGCCGTGTCCCGGGTCTGTCGAGGTCAGTTCCACGTCGCCGCCGAGAAGGCCCGCCAGCCGTTTTGCCAGAACGAGGCCAAGTCCGGTTCCACCGAACTTGCGTGTTATTGACGGTTCAGCCTGGCCGAAGGGTCTGAAAATCCGCTCCCTGTTTTCTCTGGTCAATCCGGGACCAGTGTCACGCACCGCGACCGCGATCAGCCTGGCACCAGACGGGGCGCTGGCCAATCTGGCGGCGACTTCAACCTCGCCTTGGCGCGTGAACTTGACCGCGTTACCGACGATATTCAGCAATATCTGATGCAACCGGACCGGGTCCGTGAACACCGTATGGGGTATGTCGTCATCGCAATGAAACCGCAGCGCGATTCCTTTCTCCTTCGCCTGGGCCGCGAGCAGCATCTCCACATCGCGCATCGCGCGCCGGAAATCCGTCGGCCTCGTCTCGATGTCAAGACGACCTGCTTCCACCTTCGAGAGGTCCAGGATGTCATTGATGACGTTCGCCAGAATCGCTCCGTTGCGCCTGATGGCATCCAGATACGATTCCCTGTCCTCAGCCTTCAGGTCAGGGTGTACCAGAAGCTCCGCGAAACCGATGACGGCGCCTAGCGGTGTCCGGATTTCATGAGACATGTTGGCAAGAAACTGACTTTTGGCCGCGTTCGCCGCCTCGGCGGCATCCTTTGCCTCCCGCAAACCTTCCTCGAGTTTCTTGCGCTGAGAGACGTCCCGGACGACACCGGTAAAAGATGGCTCCCCGGCGCTGACCACGGCGACCACCTGAAGTTCAATCGGGAACTCCGTCCCGTCGGAATGCAACGCGAAAACCTCGATCGTCACACCAAGCACCGGACCAACACCACTTTCCAGGTAACGTTTGAGCCCGTCCGCATGGCACTGGCGGTAACGTTCCGGGATCAAAATGTCACCCAGCCTTTTACCAATGACGTCTGCTGCCTTGTGTCCGAAAATTTTTTCCGCCGACTTGTTGAAATCGATGATGTTTCCTTCCTTGTCCATACCGATGATGGCGTCAAGGGATGCCTCAAGAGCGGCTGCTTTGCGACATTCCGTCTTGCCGAGTGCCGTCCATGCCTTCTCCTTCTCTTCCATCAAGCGCGTCATGACTTGCCCTTGCCCGACCATGAACAGGATGAAACCGCACGCCATCATCATGAAAACCAGCCCGACAAGCGTTATGGAAGCCGGATGCCACTGGGAAAAACGAAGAAGATAGGATGGCGTCGCGAAAAATTCCGCCGTCCATCGAATTCCTGGAATACCCATGATCGGGCGTATTTCAGGGGGGAACGATTGGGGACTGGCTGGATCCGCATTGACTTCATGAAGGACTTTGCCGTCAGGGCCACGAATGAACAATCCCGTGGATTCCAGTTTTGTGATGTCACGAAACACGTGACGCAGCATGGCGTCAAGCGAGACGAGAGCCACAACGAATCCATGGCCCTTGCTCGAACTGGCGCGATGGTTTGCTTCCCCAGGCGCCTGAAGGGGCGCCACCAGAAAAAACTGGAGGTTGTCCTCCGGCGACGAGCCGGCTTGAACAAGTGGTGTCGCGACAGTCGCATCCTCGGCCCCGGCCAATAGCGCGGTCTTCGTCCATCCGGTGGATCCAAGGACCGCGGCCGCTTTCATAAAAGCCTTGGTCATCTGGACCGGGACGACGCCGCGAGGAAATTCCATGGTTTGGCCTGGAGCGCCCCACGGGACCCACGCGAAACCGAGAATGCCCGGATATTCGGGTAGCAACGAACCGGCAAATTCGTCAGACGCACCTTTGACCGCCTTGCCAGCGTAAAACGCGCGAAACGCGTCCAAAGCCTGGCTGTAACCCCGAAGTCCATCTTCGATCTCGACCCGGTTCGCGTCGGCTTCCACTTTCAGGTTGTTGACGATGTTGGCGCGCTCGAGATCCGTGGCGAGCCAAAATCCGGCGATGATCATGGCGAGGCACGCAAGGAGAGAAGTCAAAAGCGCCCGGCCATGCACAACACGACATTGGACGGGCGTGGATAAAATCACGAGCACGACTGGAGTCAGCCCGATGGCCCCGATTGAATCACCCGCCCACCACGTCAACCATGTCATTCCAAACTCGTGGACGGAGATGATTCCGGACATGAGCAAAGCATGGACGCTGATCGTGGCGCCCATCAGGCACCCGAGAGGTCCCGCGATCAAGACAAACCAGATAACTCGCGAAATCGATCCGAGATCGAGCGCTGAACCAACGAAGCGCCGGATGAACGCGGAGCTGAACCAGGATTGGAAACCAGTGGCGAACGCGACAATCATTGAGACATTCACAAAACCAAGTGGCGCCGCCCATCCAGAGTGAGATCCCAGAAACCACAAACTGCAACAAAACGAACCCACGAAAACGCCAGGCAGAAGTCCATTCCCGCGCACCAGCATGGCCCCCAGGGCCACGCCCGCCGGCAGCCATACGGAATCGGCGTATCCGTGAGTCCCGGATACCCATGACGAGACGACACCGAGGCAAAAATACATCACGGCGAGGATGGAATTTTCCGCGAGCGACTTCATGCGGACCAAGGTTCAACTCCGGAGCATCGTGCGACAACGTCGCGCCCGCGGCCGTTCAAACCCGGCTGAGGGCCTGGGAAATCCGGGAGCAAAGATCGGCCCAACCTGACTCGCTGAGCGCGGAAGGATGGCAGATCAAATGACGGGGAGTCGTCCAACGCCGGTGCACGTCACGAACGTACTGGACTTCATAGCTCGCAAGTCCATTTCCGAAAACCGGGTCAACCAGGCGACCCGCGTGCACCAATTCGTCGCGGGGATGGATGACAACCGTGCAACGCGGCCCGGCGTTACCAGCCGCGGACTGCACGGCCGACATGTGCGCGCGCATGAGTCCGGCGATGGCAACGTAGGCGTTATGCGGGCAAAAAACCCATCGGCGCAATCGTCGCGGTGTAAAACTGAAATAAGGCAACCATCGCGGCAAGACGCCCAGGGGAAAGCCCGCGCCGAGTCGCGGAAGAAAAGCGGGCGCGATCAGGGCGAGAGCCCTCCAGTCCTCGGACACACGAATTGATTGTGGGGACTTTGACCATTTACGGACGTGGTGGGACAGCAACAGGCCACCGAGACTGAACCCGACGCCGAACAGGGGTGCCGAACGGGCGTCCGCGTCGAGCCGGTTCAGTTTGGCGACTGCCGCCTCGATGTCCGCCTCCCAGGAGTCATGATGGACACGGATCAGTTCGCGAAAACTCTCGCGATGCCCGGTCAGGGCGACGCGCGCCACGAAAAATCCCTGCTCGGCAAGCCACTCTGCCATCGGATCCATCGTGACCGGCGCGAGATTGAGTCCATGTACCAGCACGACCCGGCCACGCGCCTCACCGGAAAATCCCGGCCCGGGCCGGAACAATCGACCTTGAAAACCGCAGGCGCCAACCTCGACCGCGGTACTCGAATGGGACATGTCCCGCGCCGGAGTGTTATCATTTGACATCATGGCCCTGATGATGAAAGGGACAGGCGGGAGTATCAAGATGAAAAATTTTGGCGAGTTCTGGCCTTTTTACGTCCGCGTTCATAGCCACCCGTTCAACCGGAAACTCCATTTCACTGGAACGGCGCTCGTGATCGTCTGCTTTCTTTGGGGTGTCGCGACTTTGAACCCTCTGTGTTTCGCGCTGATGCCGGTGTTTGGCTATGGTTTCGCGTGGGTCGGGCACTTTACCGTGGAGAAAAACACGCCGGCCGCGTTCGAGTATCCCGTGTGGTCGCTGATCGCGGACTTCAAGATGTTTGGACTGATCTTGCGGGGGAAGATGGATGAGGAAATCAAAAGGATCGGGTGAGATAACCTGATTTTTTTGCTGGTGCCACCTCCGAGGGTCGAACTCGGACGAGGGGTGAACCTCACTGGATTTTGAATCCAGCGCGTCTGCCAGTTCCGCCAAGGTGGCCCAGCGGCGATTGTGTTAACAGACCCCGCCGCAAGTGTCAAAGAGCGATCCGCCTCCGCCCGGACGGAGTTCGTTCGAAATGCCCTGGAATCAGGTAACCTGTTGACCCCCCAGCATAATTCGAGATCTGCCCAAAAATCGCTCAACTTTGAACCAGATCGGATCGATGACCTCCGTGCAGATGTTGGCGATACAGGAGGGCCTCATGGCTGCCGTCATGTCCCGAACACCCAAGGCACGCCGCAAGACACGCAGGAAAGGCGTCCGCACGGAAGTTTCCTCGCATGAGGTCAAAGGGGTGCTGACACGCGGCAAGGATCGCGCCCACGCGCCGTTCCTGATCTGGGACATCTCAGAGGATGGGATCGGAATCTGGCTGCCGCTGGAGTTGAAGGCAGGCGAGGACATTGTCTTGAACCTCGGAAAGCCGAAGCCGATCACCGCCAAAGGACGGGTCATGTGGTGCAACATGCGCCCGGGCAAACTTGGATACCATGCCGGAGTTCTCATTGAGGAAGGCAAGAACCGCCTTCTCTCCGTTTACCGCCATTTACTGGAAATCGAGACCTTCGCGTTCGAACAGAAAATGGCGAGCGCCTTGAAGGAATTCAAGGACAAGAAGTGACCCCGTCATCCTGAGGCGCGGCCGAAGGATCACAGGGGATTACATCGAGGACATGATCGCGCGCGCGAGGGACGCCTGCCCTTTCGCCGACAAATGGAAACAATCGGCGGCAATGTCATCCGCGGCCCATTGGACGGTTGACGACGCGTCGACCAGTTTGAACGATATCTTGCCACCCAGCCCGGAACGCGATGCCTCTTTGGACGCGTCATTGACCGCGGCGGCAAGCGCGTCACGAAGGGCCCGCAGGCGGTTTCCAATCTTCGCCGGACGATCACCGGCATCCAGCACGCGCCCGAATAACGTCGGACACACAAGTGCCGGGTTGGGGGGCAGGAACTGCGAGATCAACGCGACTTGACGTGCCTCGGGTTCGTCGCCCGGATCGAGGGGCTTCTTTGGAAGGAACATGCGCGACTGCAATTCGCGACAAGTCGTTTCCTCCCCGAATGCTACGAGTTTCTTGTCCAGCACCGCGTCGCTGGCCACCAACTGGACCATGGGCAGAGGTTGCAGAACCACAACCTCCAACGGGTTGGCGGCGTGGCGCTGCAACCGGTTGAACACACGGAGGCCATCAAGGGCTGCGTCCCGGAATTCCTCCGGGGTGGTCATCGCCTCAAACGTCGAAGCGCATACGTCGTTGTTGCCAAGCAACATGAATACGCGCCTCAATGGCGCGTCGGGGTTGGTCCCGGCATCCCGCGCGACACGCCAGGCGAGCGACGGAGCGTCTTCCATGCGCGCGCCACTTTTGGCCGCCAGGATGATGCCCGACGGATCCTCGCCTGACTTTCTCGCCAACAAATATCCCCATGCGTACTGCGGCGTGGAGAAAAACAAATTCGAGCCTGACTGGATCAAGGCGCCAAGGACATTGACCCACGCGCCCCGGTATTCCGCCGCGTCAGGCTGCGACACTTCCGGCGCGCGCGGATTCTGGTCCGTGATGTTCCACGCGGCGGCATCGGGAATGTCACCCTGCCGCGCGGTGATGGCGACGTCGCCGTTCATGATTTTCCAGATGACGCGAGGGTCGTATGAGATCGCCGGATGCGCCGCGCTGCCAGTCGCCACGCCGTCACCGATGATGGCCGTCGATGCCACCGCGCCCCCTGGAAACACCGCGCTGGAAATCGCGCCGAGGCCCGCCAGTCCCGCCGTGAACAGGACCTGTCTCTTATACACATCTCCGAGCCCACGAGACGCTACGC